>NZ_JCAKNA010000012.1:0-86926 GCF_059515885.1 Acinetobacter sp. FY683
GGCTTTGTTGCACAAACCTAGCATGGAAGGCTTATTCAGCAATATAATTTCAAAATGAATAAACCTGCCCCTAAAATCTATCGTACAACCAATTGGTCATCCTATAATCGAGCCTTAATCAACCGGGGTAATATTTCCATTTGGTTTGATCCAAAGACCCAGTGGTATGCACAATCACAAGGCAAGCAAGGTCGAAATCAGACCTACTCCGATACAGCGATTCAATGCTGCTTAATGATCAAATCTCTATTTCGACTCTCTTTACGTATGGTCACAGGTTTTGTTCAAAGTCTGATTAAACTCTCTGGATTAGATTGGACAGCGCCGGATTACACTACGCTTTGCAGAAGACAAAAACATATTGATATTGCGATTAGCTATGAAAAAAGTAGTGATGGTCTGCATCTACTCGTAGACTCTACTGGTTTGAAGTTTCTAGGTGAAGGTGAATGGAAATGCAAGAAACATGGGGCTGAATATCGTCGTCAATGGCGTAAGCTGCATATTGCTATAGATGCTAAAACTCTTCAAATACGTGCTGTACAGCTCACTACAAATGATGTTGGTGATTCTCAAGTACTTGAAGATTTACTTTCTCAAATTCCCTTGGATGAGAAAATTGATTCTGTTTATACAGATGGTGCTTATGACACAAAGCATTGCCGACAAGTCATTTTAGATCGAGATGCACATGCGATCATTCCACCGAGGAAAAATGCAAAGCCTTGGAAAGATCAGCAAGCGAGGTCTATCGAGCGGAACGAGTTATTAAAGACAGTCAAACGTCTAGGTAGATCGCTTTGGAAAAAGTGGTCTGGTTATCACCGTCGGAGTTTGGTTGAAACGAAGATGCATTGCATCAAATTATTAGGCGATAAATTAACAGCAAGGAGTTTTCCTAGTCAGGTGAATGAGATCCACGCACGCATGGCAGTCTTGAATAAATTCACAGAATTAGGTCGTCCTCATACCCAAGTTGTCTCTTAAATTTGGCTCACCTAGGGGAGCTCAGCCTTTCAAGCCTTTATGCAACAAAGCCGCAGGAATATCAAGTTGTCCCCATTGTACAATGCTGGCTTTTGAGTTTTTGAGATGTCCGTGTAACGAATCACCAATTCCCCGAAAATCGAAACTTAATACGTTATAACCTTGTTCACTTAACCACTGTGCAAATGGGTGGTAGAAATTTTTTGTGATACCTGTGGCAGGACAAATTAAAATAGGAAAATTGTTGCTAGTATTGTTTGTTGATGGGTAAAAGCGTCCTGATAAAACATAGTTATCTTTACACTTAATTTTAATATCTTCAGATGCAGTCATAGTGTTTCTTTAATGGGAAAGAGATAATGACAATTAATGTACACAAGTTATAAGAGGAAGCTCAGTCATTTTTTTGACTTAGGAGGTCAGTTATTTGATTAAGTTGAAATTTTAAAAATAGAAAATATAATTTTTATAATAGTTGTGAATGTTTTTTTACTTTTAAAGATGGATGCTTAGCATCCACCTTTTAATCAGAAGTTTGGCTTTTGAGTGTTTTTCGACATTTGTGGTCTGCAAGATTCCACATGGCAAAAGCGAGTGATACGACAAAGGCATAGACGAAGAACTCAGGTTTTAAGTTTCCTTGAATCATTCCATGTAGCGCTAAAATCATCATAAGAGCAAACGTGGTGCTTAAATAAGTCACCATGTGTTTCGTTTTAAGCATATTAATGAAGACTGCTTTATTTAAAAATGGAGAAAACATTTTCAGGCCTCCTTAGGGTGTTGTTAATTCATAGTATTTTTATCGGGTTTTGATTGACAACTATATCACTTTTTTGCTGGTATTTCAATAGGTGATACTACTATTTACTGAGTAAATGATACTTATCTGTTTGGGTAAAGACGTATAAGTGTTTACTTAATGTGAATACAGAGTTAAGAAATCATTTATAACTTAAAAGCAGGATACGTGCCAAATTTATTAGATTAAAGTCTAAATTTTTATATTAAAAAAGGTTTTGGATTGTGATCTATAAGCAATAATTGCCTGTTTGGATAAAACGAGGCAGTTATTGGCTATATGAAAAATAGTATTTGGGTAAAATTCTATTTCTTAGAAAAGTTAATGTTGATTATTTTTTAACTTTATCGATCACAATGCAAATAACGAGTACACATAGAGATGGTATTAACCATGCTAAATTTTGTGCACTTAAAGGTAGGTGAGTTAAGGCATCAGGTAAGAATTGTTCAAAGCCCGCAACTTTTAAGCCGTCCGCTATACCAAATAACAAAGCAATTGCTGTTACAGGTGTAATTACGCGTGATGGGTTATTAAAGAACTTCCAGCAGAAACCTAAAAGAATAACGACAATAGCAGGAGGGTAAATTGCACTTAAAACTGGTACCGAGAAAGCAATAAGCTTTGTCAAACCTAAGTTGGAAATAACGAATGAGAAACCAACTAAAATGAACACCCAAGCTTTATAAGAGATCTTTGTGATTTGAGAGAAATATTCTGAACATGCACATGTTAAGCCAATTGCTGTAACCATACATGCAATAAAGATCATCGCACTTAAGAAAATAGAGCCGAAGTCACCAAATGCGTGTTGAACATATGCGTGTAGGATAACCGCACCATTTGTTGCATTTGCTGCTACATCATGACTCCCTAAACCAAGTTTGAATAAGCTGAGATAAACAAGGGTTAAGCCAATACCTGAAATAATACTTGCGATAACAGCATATTTGGTTGTGAGTTTTGCATCTGTTACGCCACGTGAGCGGATTGCATTAATAATCACAATACCAAAAACTAAAGCACCAAGAGTATCCATGGTTAAATAACCATTTACAAAACCTTCTGAAACTGGGCTTTCTATATAATTACCAATTGCAGGTGGAATAGTTCCTGCTGGAATTAAAAATGCAGCAACACCTAGAATAACTAAAGAAAGAATTTTTAATGGAGATAAAAAATAACCAATAGTATCTAAGATTTTGTTTGGGTATAAAGAAACAAGTGTTACAAGTGAAAAATAAATTGCACTATAAATAAGCAAGCTTGATGCAGAAGTACCAAAATAAGAAGAGAAACCAATTTCATAAGAAACTGTCGCTGTACGTGGCGTTGCAAAAAGCGGACCAACAGCTAAATAACATGAAATTGTTAAAATTAAGCTTGCTACTTTACCTAAAGGAGAACTTAATTTTTCAATTGAACCTTCAACACGTGAAAGAGCAATAATTGTGATAACAGGTAAGCCAACTGCTGTGATTAAGAAACCAAAAGCTGCTAACCAAACGTGTTCACCAGCTTGTTGTGCCACGATAGGTGGGAAAATAATGTTGCCTGCACCGATAAATAGTGCAAAGGTCATGAAACCTAAGGCAATAATATCCCGTGTACGTAAATTCGTCATGAAGGAGATCGGTTAATAACAAAAAGGGCGATTTTAGAGGAATAAACTCTTATTTTCTAATCAAAATATATTGAAAAATGAGGGCTTTTAGTGTGCGAAATATAAAATAAAACTATTAATAAAATGATGTTTAAATTATCTGTATGATTTTAAATTGTTAATTAAATAAAATTAAATATTGTTTCGATATTTTCTTATAAAAATGAATTGAAATATATTTTGTAAAAAAAGGTTAAGTGTTTAAAAACCAATCATCAGATGTATTTGATAATTTGAGGGTGTATCTCACATACGTATTTAAAAGGTTTATAATAAGTATTCACTTAATTTTGGACATAAAGAAATGCGAGCTTCCGCTGTTAAAATTAAAACTGAGCAAGATATAGAAAAGTTGCGTATTTCGGGGCGACTTGCTGCACAAGTTTTAGCGATGATAGGGGAATATGTAAAACCGGGTGTCACGACTGAATATTTAGATGATATTTGTAACGATTATATTGTAAATACACTAAAAGTTATTCCAGCCAATGTTGGTTATTATGGATATACAAAAACTACGTGTATTTCTGTAAATGAAGTCGTGTGTCATGGTATTCCATCTGTAAAAACAGTTCTGCAAGATGGTGATATTATTAATATTGATGTCGCAATTATTAAAGATGGTTATTTTGGCGATACAAGCCGTATGTATTATGTTGGTAGTGTTTCTCCTGCTGCAAAAAAACTATGTGATACGACTTATGAGGCAATGGTTGCTGGTATTCATGCTGTTAAGCCGGGTGCAACATTAGGTGATATTGGTTTTGCTATTCAATCTGTTGCACATAGAGATGGTTATACTGTTGTACGTGAATATTGTGGTCATGGTATTGGTACTACTTATCATGAGCAACCGAGCGTTTTACACTATGGTCAAGCTGGTCAGGGCATGATTCTTAAAAAAGGAATGGTGTTTACTATCGAGCCGATGATTAACGCAGGTAAATCTGGTGTTAAAGAGCTTAAAGATGGTTGGACTGTAGTAACTAAAGATCGCTCATTGTCAGCGCAATGGGAGCATATGGTTGTTGTAACCGATACAGGTTTTGAGTTATTAACACCATGGCCTGAAGGTGTAGGTTCTTATCTTGAAATTTAAAAAATAATTTAGCTTTTTATTTAAAAAGCCCATCAAGGATGGGCTTTATTTTGTTTCATGGGTGATATTAATTTAGTGCTTACTAAGCTGCTCAACAAGATAATCAATAAATACACGAACAGCAGGAAGTAAACCACGTTTAGATGGATATACTGCATGAAAAATACCATGTTGGGCTTTCCAATCTGGTAAGACACGTACTAGTTTTCCGCTTTGTACGTAATCGCTTGCAATACTATCTGGTAATAATGCTACACCACAATTTTGGCTGGTCAGTTGGGCTAGCATGAGTAAGTCGGAACCCATAATGGTTGGGTTGACCTTAATTTTTTTCTGTTCATTTTTACTATTGTGAACAGTAATAAATTGATCTAAATGTTCATCTGCCATGCTTAAAATTTGATGTTCCGCTAAGTCTTCAGGTTTTTTTAGCTCACCATGCTGATTTAAGTAGGCTTGAGTTGCAAATAGATGTTGCTCAATGGTGGCGAAGCGACGTAATACTAAACTAGGGTCATCATCTAAACTCGAGCGAACACGTAAAGCAATATCAAACCCTTCATTTATGATGTCAACTCTACGGTTGGTCACCATCATTTGTAGTTTGATTTCAGGATACTTTTTAATAAAATGGGGAAGTATTTTTGCCATTTCATTTTGTGCGATGGTAACGGGCACACTTATTTTAATGACGCCTCTAGGTTCGGCACTTAAATGATCTACAAGGTCATGTGCAGCTTGAGCTGCATTTAGCATGACTTGTGTGTGACGATAGATATTCATTCCAATATCGGTTACTGCGAAATGGCGAGAACTACGTTGAATAAGACGAACACCTAATCGCTCTTCAAGATTGTAAACACGACGACTTAATTTTGATTTTGGAATGTCGGTTGCACGTTCGGCGGCGCTAAATCCACCATGTTCTACAACGACAGAAAAGCAAAAA
This sequence comes from Acinetobacter sp. FY683, assembly GCF_059515885.1. NCBI lineage: Bacteria > Pseudomonadati > Pseudomonadota > Gammaproteobacteria > Moraxellales > Moraxellaceae > Acinetobacter > Acinetobacter sp. FY683. Next base: position 5,501 of record NZ_JCAKNA010000012.1, read on the forward strand.
AAATCATCTAAATCCGTGAGCATTTTAATATTCTCTTTATGCAACAATAAGACTATTAAATTTTTATTGTTCTATAAAGTCAATTTTTAATTGGTAAATTTTTAAAGTAATTACAATTTTTTTTAATGGCTAAAATGTAAGAAAGCGATGCACTTATGTTTTAAATAGTGTGTTTTAGCAGGATTTATTTGTTGCTTAATTTACTTATCTCTAATATGCGGTGATTTTATTTTGTAGTTCTCATTATGCGTTACACGGCAGAGCAAGCTTTAAATATTTTGATAGAAGGTAATCGTAAATTTTGTTCAGGGGAAATAGCTACTCACTGCTTTGAAAATGCACAACAAATTATGAAATCTGACCAATCTCCAAAAGTTGTGATATTAAGCTGTTCGGATTCTAGGGTATTGCCAGAGCAAATATTTTCACAAGGTTTTGGTGATGTATTTGTGATTCGAGTTGCTGGAAATATTGCAAAATCATCTCAAATTGGGAGTATTGAGTATGCTGTAAAGCAATACGAAATTCCGCTTGTTGTTGTGTTGGGGCATAGTGATTGTGGGGCAATTACCTCAACGATTAATGCAATACATGATTTAGATCATGTATTGCCAGAAAATTTACAGCATATTGTAGATGATATTAAACCTACGGTTATGAGTGTTTATGAAAATAATAAGACAGCAGCATTATGTGAAATTGCGAAGTTAGCTATTAAAGAAAACGCCATGAATATTGTGAATGGATTATGTGAAAACTCTAGTTTTCTTAAAAATCGTGTTGAGTGTATGCAATTAAAAATTGTTGCAGCTACGTTTAGTATGGATACGGCAGTGGTTGAATTCTTTAATTAAGTTTTGTTATAGATTCTTTTATACTATTGCACATTCAAATTTTTTGCTGTGACTCAAATGGCTTATCAACTTATTCAAACCAATATAAATGCAACAGATAATATTACATGTCCTCATTGCCAGCATGCTGTGATTGACTGGTCTGAAGAGCAATATGTTCAGCCATGTGAACATGTTTTGTTTATTGCGATGGATTTAGGTTTTGAATATATTTCAGATGAATTTGAGCAAAGTATGTCTCGTAGTGTAGATGAAATTCATGCACATGATGATCAGCTTAATATGTTTAAAGAATTAACGGAAACAAACTATCCAAATTATATGATTTATCAAAGTGACTTAGGTGCTCAAAATCTTTCTAGATATGTGGGCTTTGTTCAAGCTTAATAGATTACTAGTTAAAATTTTAAATAAATAAAAAAGCTCCATTAAGGAGCTTTTTTATTTATCGGAGATGATGTTAATTCGATGTTTCGACTTCCTCCTCAACATCATCATCTGTGGTATCCATACCAAGTTCTTTTAATTTTCGAGTAAGAGTATTGCGCCCCCAGCCAAGTAATTCGGCAGCATGGCGTTTACGACCACGTGTTTGTTGCAGTGCTGCATTAATGAGTGAGCGTTCAAACATAGGAATGGCAATGTCTAAAATCTTCATTTCACCATTTTGAAGCTTTTGACCTGCCCACTGACCCAATAACTCATCCCAGTGATGAATAGTAATGCGCTCAATATTTGGTGGAATTTCACCTTCAGGCATTTTGTTCAATGGAATTTGTTTGAGCTCGGAAGGTAAATCTTCAGGATAAACCTCTCGACCTGTAATCATGACGGTTAACCAACGACATGTGTTTTCAAGCTGTCGCACGTTACCCGGCCAAGGCAGTTTTTGAATGTATTCTTGTGTTTCTTGACGTAAGATTTTTGGGCTTACTCCAAGTTCTTTGCCTGCACGTGCAAGGAAGTGCTGTGCGAGCATAGGGATATCTTCACTGCGATGTGCAAGTTTTGGAATATGAATTCGAATAACGTTTAAGCGGTGATATAAGTCTTCACGGAAACGTCCATCATGCACTAGTTTTTCTAAGTCTTGATGTGTTGCTGCAACAATACGGACATCAACTTTTACAGGAATGTGTCCGCCAACGCGGTAGAACTCACCATCTGCTAAAACGCGTAATAGACGTGTTTGTGTTTCAAATGGCATATCGCCAATTTCATCTAAAAACAGCGTGCCACCATTAGCTTGTTCAAAACGCCCTTGACGTTGCGTATTCGCCCCCGTAAATGCACCTTTTTCATGTCCAAATAGTTCCGTTTCAATCAGATCTTTTGGAATGGCAGCCATGTTGAGCGCAATAAAAGGTTTGCTACTACGTGGAGAGTGGCGGTGAAGCGCATGTGCAACAAGTTCTTTACCTGTACCAGATTCGCCATTAATTAAAACGGTAATATGTGATTGTGATAAGCGACCAATTGCACGAAATACTTCCTGCATAGCAGGTGATTCACCAATAATTTCAGTTGACTGAATAGGCAATGTTGTTTTTGCAGATTCTTGTTGCTGTAATTTGGTAATGTGTAAAATTGCACGATTCACTAAAGCTAGCGCTTCGTCAATATCAAATGGTTTTGGTAAATACTCAAAAGCACCTGTTTGATAACTTGAAACTGCAGATTCTAAATCTGAATGCGCCGTCATAATAATGACAGGAAGGTCGGGGAAGTTAGCTTTAACTTTTCCTAAGAAAGTAAGACCATCGATACCTGGCATACGAATGTCAGTTAAAATGACATCGGGTGCTTCTAATGTAAGTTGATCTAAAGCAGATTGTGCTTCTTCAAAACTTGTAACATCAAAACCTTCTTCTCTAAATGTTTTTTCTAGTACCCAGCGCATGGCGCGATCGTCATCAATTACCCATATTTTATTTCGCGACATGATTCGACTCCCAAGGTAAATATAAGCTAAAGATTGTTTTTCCAGGAACTGATTGGCATTCAATCATTCCGTTATGTTGATGCATAATATTTTGTGCAATACTTAAACCAAGCCCAGTGCCTTTAGCACGACCTGTTACAAGTGGATAAAAAACGGATTCCACAATTTCTTCGGGGACACCAGGTCCATTATCTTCAATATCTATACGTACGGCAGAACGGTGCAATACACTGTTAATGGTTACCAAACGTTGAATTCTAGTTCTAAGAATAAGTTCGGGTTGGTGTTCTATAAAAAACTCTTTGTTTTCTGTTATGGCTTGGACAGCATTTGCACCTATGTTTAGCATGACTTGAATGAGTTGATCTCGATCTGCAAGTACATAGGGAAGTGATAGATCATAATCACGTGTAATTTTAATTTTCTTTTTGGTTTGATTGGCAATGAGTGAGCGAACACGCTCTAATGGCTCATGTATATTTGTTGGTTCATAACTTGGAAGTTGGCGTGAACCAAGCATGGTATCTGCAAGTGTGCGTAAACGATCTACTTCACTAATAATAATGTCAGTAAATTCTGCATATTGAGGATCGTTTAAACTACGTGCTAATAATTGTGTCGCGCCGCGAATTCCTGCTAGTGGATTTTTGATTTCATGTGCAACGCCACGTATTAACTGGCGAGCCACTTGGTGTTGTTGAATTAAATTTTCTTCTTTTGAAATTTTCAACATTCGATCAATTGGATTTAGTTCAATTAAAAGCAAAGGATGATAAGTTTTAGCATAATTAAGTAATGAGACAGAGTAATCAACGTGAATGTCTTTGAAGTTCACATTAATGGTTGCTTCACGACGCGTGTAGGGTTGCCCTGTACGAATAGAGTTATTTAAGGCTTCTTTGGTGTTAAATTCATCGCTTGGAACATGAAGTAAATTAAGAACAGGCTGACCTTCAGCGCGTAATAAACTAATATCAAACAAAGCTTCGCAAGATGAGTTGAGATAAAAAATATTAAGATTACTGTCGACAAGTAGAATGGCTGTTGCCAAGTTATCTACCAACAAACGATAGTCGATAGTTGAGTCTTGATCCATTTGTTATAAAGTCCTGTTTGAATAATGCTTAAGCATCTTCGTAAAGCAATAATTTTGAATGAAGAACATTAATTGAGCCAAATTACTGCAACATCTGCGCCAACTTGTCTAAATTGGGCATAAATTGTTGCTAAAAACATAAAACCGCCCTGAAATTGTTCTTATTTAAAAAGGTATAGCGGATAGGCTGAATAATGTAAATAGCTTATGCACAATAATGGTGCGTGTGTGAATATGTGTTTATTTTTATGGCTGTATTTTGGTGCGACATGTAAAGAGTGGGCTTTATAACTATTTTTATCTTCAGAAAAGACATACAATATGCGCATTCTAGTGGAGCGCAGATTCATGAAATCCCCCAAAGTCGGTTTTGTTTCTTTAGGTTGTCCTAAGGCATTGGTAGATTCCGAACGAATTTTAACTCAGTTAAAGACTGAAGGTTATGATGTAGCGTCAGATTATGACGGTGCGGATTTAGTTGTTGTAAATACCTGTGGTTTTATTGAATCTGCAGTGCAAGAGTCTTTAGACGCAATTGGCGAAGCCATGAGTGCAAATGGTCGTGTTATTGTGACAGGCTGTTTGGGTAAAGACGAAGACAAAATTCGCCAAATGCATCCAAATGTATTAAAAGTTACAGGTGCGGCGGCATATCAAGAAGTGATGGAAGCTGTGCACGAATATGTGCCTGAGCCACCAAAACATAATCCATTTATCGATTTAGTTCCAGAGCAAGGCATTCGCCTTACGCCTAAACATTATGCTTATTTGAAGATTTCAGAAGGCTGCAACCATCGTTGTACATTCTGTATTATCCCAAGTATGCGTGGTGATTTGGTTTCTCGTCCTGTTGGTTCTGTATTAAGCGAAGCACAAGCATTAAAAAATGCGGGTGTAAAAGAAGTATTAGTGATCTCCCAAGATACTTCTGCTTATGGTTTAGATACCAAGTACAAACTGGATTTTTGGAATGGTCAGCCTGTTAAGACTAAATTCTTCGACATGTGTGAAGCTTTAGGTCAGTTAGGTATTTGGGTTCGTTTACATTATGTATACCCATATCCGCATGTAGATGCTGTTATTGATCTAATGGCACAAGGTAAAATTTTGCCTTACTTGGATATTCCTTTCCAGCACGCAAGTCCAAAAGTATTAAAACTTATGAAGCGACCTGCTCATAGTGAAAATACTTTAGATCGTTTAAAAGTTTGGCGTGAAAAATGTCCTGATCTTGTTATTCGTTCAACATTTGTTGTTGGCTTCCCAGGTGAAACTGAAGAAGATTTCCAAATGTTATTGGATTGGTTGAAAGAAGCACAGTTAGATCGTGTTGGTTGCTTTACGTATTCACCTGTAGAAGGTGCAACGGCAAATGACTTGCCTGATCATGTGCCTGAAGAAATCAAACAAGAGCGTTATGAGCGTTTCATGCAAGTTCAGCAAGAAATTTCAGCCGCTAAACTTCAAAAACGTATCGGTCAAATTATGACTGTGCTTGTAGATGATTTGGAAGAAGAGTTTCCAGTTGCTGTAGCACGTTCTTATGCAGATGCACCAGAAATTGATGGTAATGTTTTTGTTGAAGATATCGACAAGACACAAATCAAAGCGGGTGATTTACTTGAAGTTGAAATTACTGATGCAGATGAGTATGACTTGTTTGCTAAGTTAATTCGCATCAAATCTGCCTAATAAAGTTAAATATAAAAATAGTTTGTAAAGAATCGGAGCTTTTTATGATGTTGGATTCAAAAAAACCACGTTATGCACGTATCTTATTGAAGCTATCAGGTGAAGCACTTGCTGGTAATAAAGATATGGGTATCGATGCACAAGTACTCGATCAAATGTCGTTATCTATTGCTCACTTAGTGGGTTTAGGTGTTCAAGTCGGTATTGTTGTTGGTGGTGGTAATTTATATCGCGGTAGCCAATTACAAAAAGACGGCTTGGTTGGTCGTGTAACAGGTGACCAAATGGGTATGCTTGCAACTGTTATGAATGGTTTGGCATTGCGTGATGCGTTGGTACGCCGTAACATCAAAACACGTTTAATGTCTGCATTACCAATTGGTGCGGTTGTTGAACAATACTCAAGCCGTGATGCAATTCGTCATTTAACGCAAGGCGAAGTATGTGTATTTGTTGCAGGTACGGGTAATCCATTCTTCACAACAGATACAGCAGCATGCTTACGTGGTATCGAGATTGAAGCAAACTTAATCTTGAAAGCAACTAAAGTTGATGGCGTATACAACAAAGATCCAAGTAAATTTGATGATGCTGTTAAATACGATACTTTAACATTTGACCAAGTGTTAGATGAGAAATTAGGTGTGATGGATTTAACGGCAATTTGTTTATGTCGTGATCACCATGTACCACTTCAAGTATTTGACATGAATAAATCAGGTTCTCTACTTTCAGTTGTAATGGGCGAAAAAGAGGGTACTCACGTTACGAATTAATGTACGTGAGCCTGAAAGCTCTTTATACTACAAGCTATTTTGAAATTACATCTTTTAAGAATTTAGTAAGGAAGATCATATGATTAACGATCTTAAAAAAGACGGCGAACAACGCATGCATAAGACTCTCGAGTCTTTAGATCAAGGTTTTGCTAAAGTACGTACAGGTCGCGCGCATCCATCAATTCTAAATGGTGTAATGGTACCGTATTATGGTTCAGACGTACCTTTGAACCAAGTAGCAAACGTGGGTGTTGAAGATTCACGTACATTGTTAGTTCAACCATTTGAACGCACAATGGTTTCTGCAATTGATAAAGCCATTCGTGAATCAGATTTGGGCTTAAACCCAATTACTGCTGATGCGATTCGTGTACCACTTCCAGCATTGACTGAAGAAACACGTAAAGACATGCAAAAAGTTGCACGTTCAGAAGCTGAAAATGCAAAAGTTGCACTTCGTAACATCCGTCGTGATATTTTGGGCGATGTGAAAGCATTGTTGAAAGAAAAAGAAATTTCTGAAGATGATGAACGCCGTGCAGGTGATGATGTTCAAAAAATGACAGATAAATTCGTAGCAGAAGTAGATTCACGCTTAGCTGCGAAAGAAGCAGAATTAATGAAGGTCTGATTAAATGACCCAAGTTGAAGACTATTTATATCTTCCGAAACATGTTGCCGTTATTATGGACGGCAACAATCGTTTTGCTAAAAAAAATCAATTGGATACAGGTGGTGGACACCGTGAAGGTAAAAATGTCCTAGATCCAATTGTAGAGCACTGCCGTAAAAGAAATATTCAGGCACTGACGGTTTTTGCTTTTTCAAGTGAAAATTGGAATCGCCCTCAATTTGAGGTGGATTTACTCATGCAATTGTTGGAAGATACAATTCTTGAGCAGATTCCACGTATGGAAGAATTTAATATTTCCTTGCGTTTTATTGGGGATAGGTCTCCTTTATCTCCTAAATTACGCGACCTTATGTTGCAAGCTGAAGAAAGGACTGCTAAGTTCGACAGTATGACTTTAACTATTGCAATTAGTTATGGTGGTATGTGGGATATGGCGCAAGCGGCAAAGCAAATAGCCCTTGATGTCCAAAATGAAAAATTAAAAATAAATGACATCGATACAGATCTTTTTGGTCAGTATGTAAGTTTAAGTGATTTGCCTGCGGTGGATTTACTCATTCGAACAGGTGGTGATTATCGTTTATCTAATTTCTTATTGTGGCAAGCAGCGTATGCTGAATTATATTTCACAAAAACATTATGGCCTGAATTTACTGTTGAAGAATTCGATGTTGCGATAGCAGAGTTTGTAAGTCGTGAACGTCGTTTTGGTAAAACATCAGAGCAAGTTCAACAAAAAAATTTCGAGAATTAATACATGTTAGAGCGGATTATTACCGCATTGGTTTTGGTTGCTGTGGTTTTAAGTTGTATGTTTGCAACGCAATCACATTACCCAATGCTTGTGCTAATGATTGTTGCTGCTGGGGTTGCAGGGTATGAGTGGTTTAAGCTTATGCCAAGAAGCTCTACAAATGTAATTAAGCCAATAGCTTGGGGCTTTGGTATTGTTACTGCTGCACTATCTACTCTTGCTCTCTATTACAGTGAAATTGCACTGTTGCTATGGATAGCATCAATTTTTATTTGGGTACTAAGTATTCATTGGGTGAAGTCTTATCCTGAATATGATGGTTGGTACAATGCAAGCCTTAAATTGATTGGTTTTGTATTAATTTCTGCTGCAATCACCGCAATTTTCTCTGTATGGGATAGTTCACCTTGGTGGCTTATGTACCTATTCTTATTGGTATGGGGTGCCGATAGTGGAGCGTATTTTGTTGGGCGTAAATTAGGAAAGCGTAAACTTGCACCACATGTAAGTCCAAATAAATCTATTGAAGGATTATTGGGTGGTGTATTTGTTTCAATGGCTATTATTGTGGTTGTTGAAGCAATTTATCTTGATTTAACGATTGCACAACATATTTTATTTTTAATTCTTTCAGTCCTTACAGTTTTTAGTTCGGTATTGGGAGATTTATTAGAATCTATGATTAAACGTCGTGCTGGTATTAAAGATTCAGGTCGTATTTTACCAGGTCATGGTGGTGTATTAGATCGAATTGATTCTTTGCTTGCAGCAGCTCCTGTGTTCGCAGCAGGTATGTATGTTTTAAAACTTATTGGCGTAGATTTATAAATGTCTCAAACTGTTTGTATATTAGGTGTTACAGGTTCAATTGGTCAAAGTACTTTAAAAATACTGCAACAACATCCAGATCAATATTCTGTTTTTGCAGTGACTGCATATAGTCGAATTAATGAGCTTGTAGAAATATGTAAACAGTTTCATCCTAAAATTGCTGTAGTTCCTACGCAAAAAGTAGATGAATTAAGAGAAAAATTAAAAGCTGAAAATTTATCTGATATTGAAATTTTATCTGATGAAGCAGGTTTAATTGCTGTTGCAGAGCATCCATCTGTGGATGTGGTTATGGCTGCAATTGTAGGTGCTGCTGGTTTAATGCCAACTTTGGCTGCTGTAAAGGCGGGTAAACGAGTATTACTTGCAAATAAAGAAGCTTTGGTGATGTCTGGCGATATCATGATGCAAACAGCACGTGAATCTAATGCTTTGCTTTTACCTGTAGATTCAGAACATAACGCAATTTTTCAAAGCCTACCGCAAAATTACCTACAAGCTGAGCGTAATGGGAAACCAAAGCAGGGTGTTTCTCAAATACTCCTTACAGCTTCGGGTGGTCCTTTTTTAAATCACACTCTAGAACAGTTGGCATCTGTTACGCCTGCACAGGCCTGTAAGCACCCTAATTGGTCTATGGGTCAAAAAATATCTGTTGACTCTGCAACTTTAATGAATAAAGGCTTAGAGCTGATAGAAGCTTGTCATCTGTTTGCGATTGAAGAACAATTTGTTACAGTTGTCATTCATCCACAAAGTATTATTCATTCATTAGTTCAATATGTGGATGGTTCAACTTTGGCGCAAATGGGTAATCCTGATATGTGTACGCCTATTGCTCATGCTTTAGCATGGCCTGAGCGTATTCAGACACATGTGCCACCGCTTAACTTATTTGTTAATAATCAGTTGAATTTTCAAGAGCCTGACACCTTTCGTTTTCCTGCACTAAATTTAGCAAGACAAGCGATGAAAGTGGGTGGTCTAGCACCAGCTATTTTAAATGCAGCAAATGAAATTGCGGTTGCTGCATTTTTGGCAAGTAAAATAAAATTTACGGAAATACCTAAAATCGTTGAAAAAACATTGGACAATATTGCAAATGGATCTGCGGATTCAATTGAAACAATTTTACAAATTGATCAACAAGCTCGTATAGTTGCTGAAAAGTTTGTGGTTGGTTATTAAAGGAAGAATAAGATGAGTGCTATTTTTATAATCGTCGCTGCTATTTTATTACTTGGTCCTTTAATTGCGATTCATGAATTTGGTCATTATTTTGTAGCACGAAAATTAGGTGTTAAGGTTCTTGTCTATTCAATTGGTTTTGGTCCAACGCTTTTAAAATGGACTTCAAAAAAATCAGGTATTCAGTATCAGTTGTCGGCATTACCTTTGGGTGGCTACGTCAAAATGTTAGACGAGCGAGAAGGTAATGTTGCAGAAGAAGATTTACCCAAAGCATTTAATCGACAGCATCCTTGGAAGCGCATAGCCATTGTTGCTGCAGGACCATTAATTAATTTAGCTTTTGCTGTGTTTTTATTTTGGATTTTATTCTTACCCTCACAAGAACAGTTGAATACTCGAGTAGGAAGCATTGCTCCAAATTCTCCTGCGGCAACTGTTAAAATGCAAGTGGGCGATAAAATTACAGCGATTGATGGGACAGATGTTACATCATGGGAAAAGTTGAATTTTGCACTTGTGGACCGCGCGGGTGAAACAGGTGTTATTAGTGTTGATGCCGATAGAGCGGGACAAGCACAGAATTTCAAGTTACCTATTCAAGACTTTTTAAAAGATCAAAGCAAATCACCTTTAGATACTTTAGGCTTTACGCCATATCGACCACATATTGCTGCGGTTATTACTAAATTAAGTGATGATGGTGCTGCAATTCGTCAGGGTATGAAAGAAGGCGATAAAATTGTTGCAATTGATCACGTTAAAATGAATGATTGGTTTGATGTTGTGCGAGTTGTACAAGCATCTCCTGAAAAGTTACTAAAAATTGATGTATTAAGACAGAATAAACTGGTTCATCTTGAAGTTATGCCTCAGGGTAAACGAGATAATATGGGAAATATTTCTGGTGTCCTTGGTGTACAAAGTGATCCTGGAAAGGTTAAAGTACCTGCTGAATATAAACAAATGATTCAATATTCTCCACTTGAAGCAATGACCATGGCGGTAGATAAGACCGGTCAAATTTCAGGGATGATTTTAAATTCAATTGTTAAAATGTTTCGTGGTTTAATTGGTTTGGATAATTTATCTGGTCCAATCACTATTGCGAAAGTTGCTGGGCAAAGTGCTGAAATGGGGTGGCAAACTTTTATTTCATTTATGGCGCTCATGAGTGTAAGTTTAGGTATATTAAATTTATTACCAATTCCTATGCTTGATGGTGGACATTTAGTTTATTATTTTATAGAACTAATTCGAGGTAAACCAGTTTCTGAACAAATACAAATAGTTGGTTTGAAAATTGGTATGGTATTGCTAGGGAGCATGATGCTCTTGGCGTTATTTAACGACTTTATGCGTTTATAAAAACGTGGATGATATAAATTAACATTGGAAAACACTGGCATGCATCACAAAAACCTTTTTATGCCTTTAGCACTTATCAGTGCGATGGCAGCAGCACAACAAGTATATGCAGCAAATGATTTTGTCGTTAGAGATATAAAAATAGATGGACTTGTTCGCTTAACGCCAGCCAGTGTTTATGGTTTGATTCCTGTAAATAGCGGTGATCGTGTGAATGATGCTGTTCTAGCAGACACGATTCGTTCTTTATATGCATCAGGTTTATTTGATGATATTAAGGTATCAAATGAAAATGATGTGCTGGTTTATAGTGTTGTAGAACGCCCAATTATTTCTAAAGTTGAATTCAAGGGTAACAAGCTTATTCCTAAAGAAGCCCTGCAAGAAGGCTTAAAGAAAATGGGAGTTGCTGAAGGTGAGGTTCTAAAACAATCTGTAATTCAAACGCTTGAATCAGAATTAACTCAGCAATATATGCAACAAGGTCGCTATGAAGCGAGTGTTAAAGTTATTACTACAGCACGTCCAAACAACCGTGTAGATTTAACGGTTGAATTTGTTGAGGGTAAGGCGTCTAAAGTCGTTGATATTAATATTATCGGTAATACTGTTTTTAAAGACGATGATATTAAACAAGTATTTGCTATTAAAGAAAGCGGTTGGAATTCGATTATTACGCGTAATGATCGTTATGCACGTGAAAAAATGGCTGCAAGTTTAGAGTCACTTCGCGCTTTATATTTAAACAAAGGTTACATTAATTTCAATATTAATAACTCTCATTTGAATATTAGTGAAGATAAGAAAAATATTTTTGTTGAAGTGTCTGTGGACGAAGGTGAGCAATTCAAATTTGCTGAAACTAAGTTTTTAGGTGATGCTCTTTTCTCTTCTGATGAATTGAAGGCGCTACAAATTTATAAAGATGGCGACATTTATTCGCAAGAAAAAGTAAATAATGTAAAGCAATTGCTACTGCGTAAATACGGCAATGCTGGTTATTACTATGCAGAAGTAAATGTTGTTCCTGAAATTAATAATGAAACAAAGCAAGTCGGCTTAAATTACTATATCAATCCAGGTCAGAAAGTTACAGTGCGTCGTATTAACTTCGCTGGTAATACTAAAACGGATGATCAAGTACTTCGTCGTGAAATGCGTCAAATGGAAGGCGCATTGGCAAGTAACGAGAAAATTGATTTATCTAAAGTGCGTTTAGAGCGTACGGGCTATTTCAAAACTGTTGATGTAAAACCTGAGCGTGTACCAGGTGCACCTGACCAGATCGATTTAAATGTTACTGTTGAAGAGCAACACTCAGGTACAAGTACATTGGCTGTTGGCTTCTCACAAAGCGGTGGTATGACCTACCAAGCGGGTTTAAGTCAAACGAACTTCTTTGGTACGGGTAATAGTGTTGCAATTGATTTATCTCGTTCGCAAACACAAGATTACTACAACTTAAGTGTTACTGATCCATACTTCACCATCGATGGTGTTCGTCGTGGATATAACATGTACTACCGTAAAACAAAATTAGATGATAAGTATAGTGTTCAAAACTATGTAACGGATAGTTTAGGTGGTGGTTTAACATTTGGTTATCCAATTGATGAAAACCAAAGCGTAAGTATGGGCTTAAATGTTGATCAAACTAAAGTTACGACTGGTGATAATGTTTCCATTTATGTACGTGACTATTTATTGGAAAATGGTGGTAAGGAAACTAGTGCTGGAAAATATAAAGGTGACTTCTTAACATTTAATGTAAATTTAGGATGGTCATACAATACTTTAAACCGCCCATTATTCCCAACATCGGGTACTTCACATCGTATTAATGTAGAGATTGCAACGCCAGGAAGTGATGTTGAATACCAAAAGTTAACTTATGATGCTCAAGTCTTTTTCCCATTAGGTAAAGATTTTGTTATCCGTGGTTATGGTAAGTTGGGTTATGGTAATGACTTACCATTCTATAAAAACTTCTATGCAGGTGGTTATGGCTCGGTACGTGGTTATGAAAATAGTACATTAGGTCCAAAATATCCATCTGTTAATGATAATTACTCTGAGGAAGTCGGGGGGGATGCGCTTATACAATTAGGCACAGAGCTTGCACTACCTGTTCCATTTAAAGGTGATTGGGCGCGTCAATTTAGACCAGTTATTTTTGCTGAAGGTGCCCAAGTTTTCCAAACTCAGTGTAATGTGCGAGGGGTAAGCTTAGAAATGTGTGAAGATAATAAGGGCATTAAGTTTGATGATATGCGTTATAGCGTAGGTGTTGGATTTACATGGATTACTATGATTGGTCCATTATCTCTGAGCTATGCATATCCACTCAATGATAAGTCTGGTGATGAAACAAAGAGCATTCAATTTGAAATTGGTCGTACTTTCTAAGTACGGCTAATATTATTATATTAATTTAGGATTTTAAAAAATGAAAAAAGTATTACTAGCATTGGCTTCAGGTTTGGTGTTTACAGCAGCACAAGCAGCAGATTACGGTGTAGTTGATGTTGAAAAAGTCGTACAAGGTAGTACTTATTTAAAGCAGCAACAAAGTAGCTTGCAGCAATCAATTAAGTCTCAAACAACTCAAATTGAACAACTTCAAAAAGATTTGGCAGGTATTCAACAAAAAGGTAATACGGCTAAAACTCAAGCTGAAATTGATACTTTAAAAGGGCAGTTTGAAGCAAAAGCTACTCAATTGAATTCTTTACAGCAACAAGTTCAGTCTAAAGTTCAATCAACTATGCAAGCAACAAATACAACATTTGAAACGCGTGTAAAAACTGCTGCTGAACAATTACGCAAAGAAAATAAATTGGACTTGGTTTTAAACAAAAATTCAGTACTTGCAGCTGACGCAGGCACTGACTTAACTGATAAAATCATTCAAAAGGTTAATGCAATTAAATAATTTATGAATCATCAATTTTATCGCTTAGATGCTCTTGCACAGCAAGTACAAGCGAAGGTGTTGGGACAGGCTGATCTTAAGTTTAAAGGATTGGCTAGTCTTGAAAATGCAAATGAACATCAGCTTGCGTTTGTAAATGGCGAGAAATACATTAATCAGGCGAAAGAATCAAAAGCTGGTGCCTTAATTGTGACATCAGCATATAAAGATTTGCTTGAGGGTTATCATTCTAATTTTTTAGTTGTAGATAGCCCGTATCTTGCATTTGCAATTTTGACACATGTATTTGAGCGTAAACAAATTGAGCGTGGTATTGAAAATACCGCGCAGATTCATCCTTCCGCAATAATTTCAGATACTGCATATATTGGTCACTATGTTGTGATTGGTGAAAATTGTGTTGTAGGTGATGATTCCATTATTCACTCTCATGTGAAAATTGATGATTTTGTTGAGGTTGGAAAAAACTGTTTTATCGACTCACATGTGACTTTAACGGGCGCATGTAAAATTGGTAATCGTGTTCGTATTCATGCAAATACGGTTGTTGGTGGAGAAGGTTTTGGTTTTGCTCCATATCAAGGAAAGTGGCATCGAATTGTACAATTAGGTTCAGTTGTTGTGGGTGATGATGTACGAATCGGATCAAATTGTAGTATCGATCGTGGTGCTTTAGATGACACTATTTTAGAAAATGGCGTCATTATTGATAACCTTGTGCAAGTTGCTCATAATGTGAAAATTGGAGCAAATACGGCAATTGCTGCAAAATGTGGTATTGCTGGAAGTACAACAATTGGCAAAAACTGTGTGCTTGCAGGTGCGGTTGGTATTGTTGGTCACATTAATATTGCCGATAATGTAACAATCACAGGAATGTCAATGGTGACAAATAATATTTCTAAAGCTGGTAGTTATTCATCGGGTACTGCGCTGATGGAGTCAAATTCCTGGAAAAAGGCCGCAGTTCGCTTTAAACAATTAGCAGATGTGCCATTGACCCAATTGGTCAAACGACTTGATCATATGCAATCACAAATTGAATCCCTTGAATCAACATTTAAATTGCGTAAATAACTATGATGACAGAGTCTAATACTACAACATTCACGATCCCGACATTACCAATGAACATTAATGTAATTCGTGAATATCTTCCACACAGATATCCTTTTTTACTTGTTGATCGTGTAACTGAGGTGACTGAAAATTCGATTGTTGGCTATAAAAATGTCACAATTAATGAAGAATTTTTTCAAGGACATTTCCCTGAATATCCTATTATGCCGGGTGTTCTTATTATTGAAGCATTGGCACAGGTGTCTGGTGTTTTAGGTTTTATCATGAATGATGAGAAACCAAGACCGGGTTCTTTGTTCTTATTTGCTGGTGCAGAGAAAGTTAGATTTAAGAAACAAGTGGTTGCTGGTGATCAACTTGTATTAAAATCTGAATTAGTGATGCAAAAGCGTGGCATTTACAAGTATCATTGTACTGCTTCAGTTGATGGTGTTGTTGCCGCAGCTGCAGAAATCATAATTTCACACCAAAGAACAGGGCAGGCATGAGTAATAACGAACTTATTCACCCAACGGCTATTATTGACCCATCTGCTGAAATTGCAGCAGATGTGCAAATCGGTCCATATTGTATTATTGGCCCTAAGGTTAGTATTGGCTCAGGCACAAAGTTACACTCACACGTTGTTGTTGGTGGGTATACGCGCATTGGAAAAAATAACGAAATTTTTCAATTTGCAAGTGTTGGGGAAGTTTGCCAAGACTTAAAATATGCTGGCGAAGAAACATGGCTAGAAATTGGTGATCATAACTCGATTCGTGAGCATTGCAGCTTACACCGAGGTACGATACAAGATAATAGCTTAACAAAAGTAGGTAGTTATAACCTACTTATGGTAAATACACACATTGCACATGACTGTGTAGTGGGAGATCATAATATTTTCGCAAATAATGTGGGTGTTGCAGGACATGTACATATAGGTGATTTTGTTATTATTGGCGGTAACTCTGGTATACATCAATTCTGTAAAATTGATTCTTATAGCATGATTGGTGGTGCATCTTTAATCTTAAAAGATGTTCCTGCTTATGTTATGGTGTCAGGCAATCCTGCGCATGCTTCTGCAATGAATGTTGAAGGTATGCGTCGTAAGGGATGGTCGAAAGAAGTTATTCAAGGGCTTCGTGATGCTTTTAAATTGATTTACAAAGCTGGTTTAACGACAACGGAAGCGGTTGAGAAAATTCGTAATGAAATTTTACCAACGGTTCCTGAAGTTCAGCGTTTTATTGATTCTGTAGAGCAATCTAAGCGTGGTATTGTCCGCTAATAGATGTTTTAAGAAATAAAAAAAGACACTTTTTAGTGTCTTTTTTTATTTCTAAGTCTTATTTTTTAAGAAAACCTGCTTCTTCCGATTTAGGATAGTTCGTTAAAATTTGGCTTTTATATTTATTGGCTAAAGCGGTGTTTTTATCAACATTAAGTGCAATGCTATGCAGTCGATATAATGAACTTGAAGCTTTTGATGAATTTGGGTATTTATTTGCAACAATTTCAAAATTCTTTTTAGCTTCAGCATAATTTGCCGGATCGATTCCTAAATTAAACTCTGCTAACCAAAAATATGCATTACTAATATAAGCACTATTAGGGTGGTTCTTGATAAAAGCTTGCATTGGGGCTATGGCTTTTTTCGCACCACCTTGCTTATATGCTTCTAGAGCAACAGTATATGCAGCTTTGTCGGAGCTAGTTGTTGATGTGCTATTGATGGTTTTAGGTGCTACCGAAGTTTGTACTGTTTTAGGTTGAACTTGAGGAGTAGCTTCTACTTTATTTTGTACTGGGTACAGTATCTTGTTGGTTATCCTCCTCTTTGGCAACAGAGTCTGGGTCAACTTTTTCTTGAAGTAACTCTAAACGCTGATCTAAATCTGTATAGCGATTTTGCAAGTCATGTTTGAGTTGAGCAATTTCATTATCTTGTTCTTCTATCTTTCCGCGTAAGCTGCGTAATTCGTTTTCTAAGCGCTCTGCTTTTTGCATGAGCTGCCAATTAATATTAGTGGGCGTAATAGTAGAGTCATCATTTGGTGAATTTGATACATTAATGGCAGTTGCTGTTGTTGCTGTTGTTGCTGTGTAATTTCCAGCATCTTGGCTCAATCCACGAGATTCAATAGGAATTGCGTAGAGTGGAGCAGAGCAGAGCAATGTTATTGTAAATAGAGTATGCTTTTTTAGCATAATGTAATATCCATTTTAGATTGCAGTATTGATCAATAGGTATGACCAAAGATTTGTTTGATGTAGACATTTAAAACGTCTGAACAGTGAATTGCAATATGCTTTTACAATGTTACTTTATTTTAAGTGTTATTGATTGTAGCGAATAATATTGAAGACAAAGTGTATAAAAAATTATTTTGTTTTATTAATAATCAATTGGATGAATCATTGCTGAAAATTAACCTTGTATGCTTGCAAGTTCATTAAAAATCTCTATACTCTGTCCTTGCAATGGTAGCCCTGCCGGTTACTTCGCAATTGTTCTCTGTGAACCCCGCCAGGACCGGAAGGTAGCAACGGTAACAGAATAATGATGTGCCGAAGTCTTGCTGGTAGGGTTGCCACCAGTTTTATAATAAAAATATTTAAACCTTCCTTTTCTAAATTTTTATCTCTATTTATTCAAAATCATTCAGCTTTCTATTAATTGCTTTTATAATTGCATCCATTTCAAAACCTCGATACATCAAAAAACGTATTTGCTTGGCTTTAATTTTTGGGTCTTTAGTGACTTCAGTTCCGTACTTTTTGACTTTTAGTTCATAGGCTTGTTGAATCCAGTCTGTTTCTTTGAGTTCATCTGCAATTAATGCCGCATCAATTTTTTTATTTTTCAGTTTCATTTTAATTTGATTTGGACCTTTACCCTTACGCTTTTGGCTTGAGAGCATAATTTCAGCAACACGTTTGTCACTTTGGTAGTTTTCTTTAGATAACTCATCGACAAGCTCGATAACTTCGTCTCGATTGTCTGCATATAGCGCGAGTTTTTCGATGAGTTCCGCTTTTGAATATTCTTTGCGGGTAAGTACTGCAAATGCATAAGAACGCAAGCGAGAGCCTGTTAAGCCAGGTTTTTTATCTTCAGTAGTTGTGTGGCTAAAAAGACGCTCTTCAGGATTAAAGGCTAAACCAGAAGGTGCTGATGATATTTGAGCTTGATCCTCCTCATCACCAAATTGTTGTTTTAGCGTTTCATAATCGAGAAGTTTATTAAACTTTGCGTCGGACATGACTTTCTCAGTGAAAAATATTTGCGAATAAATACTTAGATATAATAACAAAACGCCCCGAAGGGCGCTCTGTATGAATGCTTAAAGATGATCTAAATGATGGAATTAAGCATCTAAAAGATCAGGTTCTTGCTCATCTGTATCTTCAACAACTGTACCTGTTGTAAGCAGTTGCTCACGAATTAGTTTTTCAATTGTTTCAGCTAAATCTTTATGTTCTTCTAAATAGCGAATGGTGTTGTTTTTACCTTGACCAATTTTATCGCCTTGATATGAATACCAAGCACCTGCTTTTTGAACAATTTCTTGTTGTACAGCAAGATCAATTAATTCACCAAGGTGGTTAACACCTTTACCATAAAGAATTTGGAATAATGCTTCACGGAAAGGAGGAGCCATTTTGTTCTTCACAACTTTAACTTTTGTTTCAGAACCAACAATTTCATCGCCTTCTTTAACTTGACCAACACGACGAATATCAAGACGTACAGAAGCGTAGAATTTTAAAGCGTTACCACCTGTTGTTGTTTCTGGGCTACCAAACATCACACCAATTTTCATACGAATTTGGTTAATGAAGATCACCATGCAGTTAGAGCGCTTAGCATTACCTGTAATTTTACGAAGTGCTTGGCTCATTAAACGTGCTTGAAGACCCATGTGAGAGTCACCCATTTCGCCTTCAATTTCTGCACGAGGTGTAAGTGCGGCAACAGAATCGACTACGATCATGTCGATTGCACCAGAGCGAACAAGCATATCTGCAATTTCAAGTGCTTGTTCACCGTTATCTGGTTGAGAAACAAGTAAATTGTCGATATCTACGCCAAGTTTGCGTGCATATTGAGGGTCAAGTGCGTGTTCTGCGTCGATAAAAGCACATGTGCCACCAGCTTTTTGACATTCAGCAATAGCTTGTAATGTCATGGTCGTTTTACCAGAAGATTCTGGACCGTAGATTTCTACGATACGACCTTTTGGTAATCCACCAATACCAAGTGCGATATCAAGAGTGAGTGAACCTGTTGAGATTGCTTCTACAGCTTGTACAGTGTTATCACCTAAACGCATAACTGTGTTTTTACCAAATTGTTTTTCAATTTGGCTAAGTGCAGCATTTAGCGCCTTACCTTTATTCTCATCCATCTTATAACCTCAACACGATGTCACTAAATAATATATTCAAGTGGATGTATTTGATTCAATCGATTTCCACATGCCTATAGTGACAGAAAGTTTACTTATGTTCTATTGAAATCATATTGTGTGCGACACAATATGACGCTTCTATCAATCATCATTATAAGACCAAGACTGGTCAAATTGTTGATCATTTTCTTGTTTGAACTTGCTGATATCCCTACGATCTTTTTTGCTTGGGCGGTGATCAGGTCGAGCTAGATTATGCATCTTTCTTTGGGTATTAATCAATTCTCGTCGTGCAATACTGACTTCGGTTTCTTCATAAAGGAGTTGTGCAACGGGTGCAGGACCTCGAACATCAGACAGTGCCTTAACAATCACAGATTTTTTTTCTATGCCTTGCTGAACTGTAAGTTCCATACCTATACGAACTTCACGAGATACTTTCACGCGTTCACCGTTTTGATGAACTTTACCGCCTTCAATTGCATGTTTTGCAATAGAGCGTGTTTTGAAGAAGCGAGCAGCCCAAAGCCATTTATCGACACGCATGCCAACAGCATCTGGTGCTAGGTTCGATTTACGCATATTTTTCACGTTCCTCGGCTTGTTCTAAATGTTGAATTAAGTCGGTTAAGTTATTTAACATAGGGTATGCAAATTCCGTGCGCGGAGCATTATCGGAAGAGGGTTGCTGAATACTAAAAAGGTTTTGAATACCGAAGTTTTTTGCGCCATTGAGCACTTTTTCAGTGTCATCAATAAAATAACTTGTTTCAGCATCAAAAGGATGTTGTTTTGCGAGTATTTGCCAAAATTCAACAAATTCTTTGGCGTGACCAATTGTTTCAGAACTAACAATTACATCGAAATATTCTGCTAAATGCATTTTTTCTAATTTAAATTTTAAGCCTGCGCTATCTGCATTAGTCGCTAACCAAATTGGATAGTTGTTATCTTTTAAATAGTTGAGAAGCTCTAAACAACCTTCACGTTTTTTGACTTTATCTTTATATTCAATTTGCATAGCCAAAACGTCTACCCCAACTTTTGCTGTCCAAAAGCGTGAAGAGTACCAATTTAGCGTATGATTATGTTCTTGGTAAAATTCAAAAAGTGTATTTTTACTTTGTTCTATTGTGCATTGATGCATTTCTGCATAACGAATGGGTAATAGGTGATTCCAAATAAAATCATCATAAGCAAGGTCGAGTAAAGTTCCGTCCATGTCGAAAATGATTGTTGGTTTTTTAGAGTGATTTGACATATTTAAAGGTAATCTATGTTTAAGCCTACAACAGCGCCGCAAGACAGTTTGACTTTACAGCTTGTTCCCATTCTGACACAAGCATGTGAAATTTTGCGAGAAGAATATCAACAATATTGCTCAGGTTTGGCTTTTGATATAGAGAAAAAACAAGACGATTCACCTGTAACGCAGGCAGACTATCGAGTGAATCATTTTTTGACATTAGCTTTGGCGGAAATATCTAGATTACCTTTGCTTTCGGAAGAAGGTGATCATTTAACTCGACAAAATTGGCAAAAATTTTGGATGTTAGACCCTTTAGATGGAACCAAGGAGTTTTTGCATAAGCGACCTGAATTTACCATTAATGTAAGTTTAGTTGATGGAGAAAATACAAGTTTTGCCGTTCTTGCGATTCCTTGTGAGCGAACTTTGTATATTGCACCTGAAAGTGGTTTTCCTCTTAAATATGAAATAGAAACACGACAATGGTCAATTTATTCAAAGAAGGGTGATGATACAATTATTAAAATTGGTTTAAGTCAAAGTAGTCAAAAAAAACCAAAATATGAGCAATATTTACAAGCAATATCTGAATTAACAGCCTATTCGGAATTTAAGGCGGGAAGTGCTTATAAGTTTTGTATGATGCTTGAAGATCAAGTTGATATTTATCCAAGATTCCATCCTACATGTGAATGGGATACGAGTGCAGGGCAATGTCTGCTTGAACGTATTGGTGGTGGCTTGGTTGACTTTAAAGGTCGTGCATTTTTATATAATCAAAGAGAAACATTGTTAAATGATGGTTTTATCGCATATAAGAATGAAGATATGAAAAAATTGGCATTTCAAGCAGTAGAACTTATGGCTAGTAAGCATTGAGCAAATATTGCTTCGTGATATAGTGGAGTAAATCCTTTCAATGTTTTTATTATGGCATTAGATCTTCTTCCAGCAAGTATGTTAAAGGCAATTGATTTATTACCTGATACAAAAGTGCCTGTAACATTATTTACGCGTCATTCAATTCGTGAAGAAGTGGCAGGTAAAGGCTTGGCTGGATATGACTTACAACTTACGAATCAAGGTCGAGATCTTGCGGAAGCATGGGGTGGGTATTTAATTAAAAATACAGATCGCTCAATAAAACATTGTATATCTAGCCCAATTCAACGATGTATTGACACGGCAGCACTGATGATTCAGGGAGCTGATGATATCGGTGATACGCTGCATACACATAATATTGAAATTATTGAACAGGGATTGTTGGTAGAGCCTGGAAGTTTTGTACTTGATATTAAGCAAGCAGGTCCATATTTCAAAGAGCAGGGCGCATTAGGTTTTATTAATAGCTTTGTAAACAATGCATTACCAGGTATGAAAAAACCCATTCATGGTGCGGTAGATGTACTTGAGCTTATTTATAATACGCATCCTGAGCAAAAAAATGGATTAAGTTTGGCTGTGAGTCACGACACGATTTTGGCGGCAATTTTAGCTGTAATTTCGGGTCGTTCAGTCATTACCAAAGAAGATTGGCCAAAAATGATGGAAGGTTTATTTGTTTGGTTTGAAGGAGATGTATTTTTAGAATCTCAGCTAAAATGGATTTGGCGTGGTGAAATACATGAGCTTGATATACGTGATTTTGAAAAAAATAATGGTTTGGTTGGTTAAAATTTTAAAAAGCGAGTTATTTAAAAAAGCCAGTTATTTAAAGAGTAACTGGCTTTTTTAATATCATATTTTTGCTTTTAATCGATTTTCAAATTTCAATAAATTAATCGTAAAGCCATCATCATTTAAAGGCCAAACATAGGTATTTACAGGGATACTTTGTTGATGGATTCGATTGTATTTGTCTGCGGCAATTAGCGTTGCAATATCATGTTCTGGAATGGTGTAGGCATGTACAACATCTTTAGGGTATTTTGTGCGTGAATAGAATTCTTCTTCAGATTCACCTTCATGTAGGGCAAATATTCGTTCAATGGCAGGTAAGTAAACACCGTAACCTAACCATGAGTCGACACCTTGGGAGGCTTGAATTTCGGCAGTGCCTTTCATATTAGAAATGACTTTACCAATGATGTCAGTTTCACCTTTTGAATTGAAGTATTCAATATACTGATTTTCTGTTTCTTGAAATTTGTCGAGTGTTGGTAGAAATTTATTAATCATTATGTTGCCCCAAATTAAGAAAATTTGCTTATATGGAATGTAACGACTAAAAAATAATACCATAATTTTTTTATGGGATTATTATTCTCTGAATTGGTAATTTGAATAAAAAATGGAATGAGTATTGTTTACTTTTAATAAAGTACGGGCATAAAAAAAGCCCTAAAAGGGCTTTTTTTACTGCAACAAATTAGTTAGCTAATGCTTTAACTTGTGCGTTTAAACGGCTCTTATGACGAGCAGCTTTGTTTTTATGGATGATACCTTTGTCAGCCATACGGTCGATCACAGGTACAGCAGTTTTGTACGCTTCTGATGCAACAGCATAGTCGCCAGCAGCAATAGCAGCTACTGTACGTTTGATGTAAGTACGAACCATAGAACGCAAGCTTGCGTTGTGTTTACGTGCTTTAACGTTTTGACGAGCACGTTTTTTAGCTTGAGCAGAGTTTGCCACTCGTGCACTCCTTGAATTAGATTGGTCTGGGCGGGCTGAAATTGCATCTGAAAACCATCTCCAGAAGAATGATCACCAGCCCGTAAACAAGTGCCATATTTTGATTAAATAATGCAGTTAAGTCAAGTCTTGACTTGGTTTGACTACATTTTAGATGCATAAAAAAGACGAATAAAGCGTTATATTATGGAATATTAAAGGAGTTTGCTTTTAAAATGATCAACTCAATAAAAAGTGCCATCGTCATAGGTGCAACAGGTTTGGTGGGAAAGCGGTTGCTCAATTTGCTAAATGAATCGCAACATTGTGACAAAATTACAGCAATTGTTCGAAATGAAAATGAAGAGCTAAAAAAATTAAAAAAAGTGCATCAAATTGTAATGAATGATTTCTTTTTGCTCAATTCATTGGATGTTCAAGAATATACGCATGCATTTAGTTGTTTAGGGACAACGATAAAAAAAGCAGGTTCTAAAGAAAATTTCTTTCATATTGATTATGAGCTGAATGTACATTTTGCACATCTATTTCAAAATACGAAAACACACTATGTGTTGGTGAGTGCGTTGGGTGCAAATGCTCAATCTAAATTTTTTTATAATCAAGTTAAAGGTCAGCTAGAACAATATATTCAGGGTCTACAACTTTCAAAGGTTTCTATTATTCAGCCTTCATTATTGTTGGGTCATAGAGATGAACAGCGAACTTTGGAAGATTTGACTCAAAAATTATATTTAAAGTTCTCGCATTTGGTGCCATCGACTTTTAAATATAAGCCAGTGACATCTGATCAGGTGGCTTATACTATGGTCGAGGCTGCACTTTATCAAACTGAACAATTTAAAATTTATGATAATTTAACAATACATAAAACTAAATAGAGGGATTACGCTGTGTCGAATGTGCCATTTGTAACTTGTGATTTATTGGATGATCATCCAGATTTAGATATTCAAGTTTTGATTCCATCATTAGATGGTAAGTTTCTTAATAGTTATGGTGCACGTAAAACATTTGGTGGTGAGGTGGTTACTGTCAAATGTTTTGGTGATAATTCTCGTGTAAAAGAGTTACTCGCAACAGACGGTACAGGAAAGGTTTTGGTTGTAGATGGTGGAGCATCTATGCGCTGTGCTTTAATGGGAGATATGATTGCAGAGTCTGCTGTTCAAAATCATTGGAATGGCGTGATTATTTACGGTTGTGTGCGAGATGTAGATGCGATTGCTCAACTTGATTTAGGTGTACATGCTTTGGCTGCTATTCCACAAAAAAGTACGCGTAAAGGCGTGGGTGAAGTAGATATTGAAATTTCACTTGGTAATGTGCGCTTTAATTCAGGTGATTATGTTTATGCAGACAATAATGGAATTATTGTCTCTAAAACTAAACTAGTTGACCTTTAATCAATAAGTTGGGTGAAATCTACGCTTAAAAATAAAGCGTGAAAATGGCGAACTATAAGTGTTCGCCATTTTTACATGTAATTAGAAATAGCGAAAATACATGAGCAGTACTAAGATATAGTGCTAAGAGTTGTATGAAATTTGATTTGAAATGCTAAATAAAATTGTAGATTTTTTTAAAAGTGATAAAGAAACACCCGAACAGATTTTTTTAAAAGAAAATCATATTGAATATAATGTAGAGCAGGGTTTTATTATTAATAGCATTGTTGTTAATGAGTGGTCGGAACGTTTAGAGTATTTATCGAATCGTAGATTAAAAAAATTTGATGATTTAAAAGCCCTTTATGATGCGGGTATGATTATTAATGAAAAAATTGATTTAGAAATTACATCGCAAAGATTTGTTGCTCGTTTAGGAAATACAAAAGAAAACTTGCTTGAACTTAAACAGGTGGTAAAGCTACTTAATGAATATTATCGAAATTTTTTAAGAGATAAAAAATAAAATATATAAGAAAATGGGCTTGTAGAAATATAAGCCTTTTTTATTGAGTCTTGAATATAAAAATTCATCTAAACTAAAAAAGCATCGTGTTAAGATACGACCACGTTGTTTAACTTTAAAAGTCAGATAAATGTTCCAACAAGAAATAGCTCAACTCAATTTGCCACGCCTTAAAACAGGTGAAAAACGCTGGATAGGTAATTTACAAGGTTCTGCAGCAGCACTACTTTTTAAAGAAATCAGCAAGCAAAATAAGCAACTATTTATTCTTGTGGCACGTAATAATCAGCATTTGGGGCAACTTGAAAGTGAGCTTGAATTCTATGGCATAAAGCCGACTATTTTCCCTGATTGGGAAATTTTGCCTTATGACCGATTATCTCCACATCAAGATATTGTGTCTGAGCGTTTATCTATTTTATCGAATATGCCAACGCAAGGTATTTTACTTATTTCAGCCACAACTTTAGCGCAGCGTGTTGCACCAACCACATGGGTTTTAGGTGAGCATTTTGATATTAAAATTGGGCAAAAATTTGATTTAGAAAAACAAAAAATAAGATTGATTCAGGCTGGCTATCATCTTGTAGATACCGTATATGATCATGGTGAGTTTGCTGTACGTGGCAGTATTATGGATATTTATGCTTCGGGGCAAAATGCACCTATTCGTATAGATTTATTTGACGATGAAATTGAAAGCTTAAAATTTTTCGATCCAGAAACACAGCGTACAACAGAAGCATTAAAAGAATTTGTGGTTTTGCCTGCAAAAGAGTTTCCACTTAAAGAGGGACGATCTATCTTTAGAGATCGTTATGCAGAGGTTTTTCCATCGGCAAATCCTAAGCGGAATCCGATTTATCAAGATGCATTAGAGGGCATTGCATCCCCAGGCTTGGAATATTATTTCCCATTGTTTTTTGAACAAAAGGACATGGAAAGCCAAAGTACCTTGCTATCTTACTTACCAAAGAATGGCATTGTCATTACAGATTCACATTTAGATGATGAGTTAACTAACTATTGGAAAGATATTGTTCGTCGTTATGAAGATCGTCGTCACAATGTTGATCAACCCATTTTGCCTCCCGAATATTTATTTTTACAGCCAAATCAGGTGCTAGAGCAAATAAATAGTTTTGGTCGTATTGTTGTATCGGCAGAAGTGTTTGATGAAAAAGCAGGTGTTACCAATTTAAATACGGAAATTCCACCTCGTTTACCTGTAGATCCGAAGCAAGAACAACCATTTGCTGCTGTAAAAAAATATGTAGATGACTCGACTTATCCTGTTTTAATTGTCGCTGAAAGTGCAGGTCGACGCGAAACGTTAAAAGATGCATTACGCACATCTTTAGGTGATATTCCAAATGTCGATACTTTTGAGCAATTTCAGATATCGGCACAGTCTATTGCAATTACGAGTGCACCTTTAGACCGAGGTTTGGTACTTTCAGGAAAGCTTAGTGTTATTTCTGAAAATCAATTATATGAGCATCGAGTTGTTCAGCGTCGTCGTAAACGTCAGCAAGAAGTTTCCGAAGAGTTTTTGGTTAGAAGCTTAACTGAGCTGAGTATTGGCGCACCTGTAGTTCATATCGATTATGGCGTAGGGCGTTATGCAGGTTTAATTACTTTAAGTATTGATGATCAAGATCATGAGTTTTTACAGCTCGATTATGCCGATGCTGCAAAAGTTTATGTGCCTGTGACCAATTTGCATTTAATTAGTCGTTATAGCGGTGGTGATCCAGATCTTGCACCTTTGCATAAGCTAGGTACAGATGCATGGTCTAAGGCTAAACGAAAAGCTTTAGAGCAAATACATGATGTTGCTGCAGAACTTTTACATATTCAGGCACGTCGTCAGGCTAAGCCAGGTTTTGGTTTTGAGCGTGATGAGAAATTGTATATGCAATTTGCTTCAGGCTTTGCTTATGAAGAAACTCTAGATCAAGCGAATGCAATTGAAGCGACACTTTATGATATGCAGCTTGCAAAGCCAATGGATCGGCTGGTTTGTGGTGATGTTGGCTTTGGTAAAACGGAAGTGGCAATGCGTGCTGCTTTTATGGCTGTACAAAATAATAAGCAAGTTGCAGTACTTGTTCCGACAACTTTACTTGCACAGCAACATTATGAATCGTTTAAAGATCGTTTTGCAGATTGGCCTGTACGTATAGAAGTGCTTTCTCGTTTTGGTTCTACAAAAACACATAACAAAACCATTGAAGATTTAGCTGATGGTAAAGTGGATATTGTGATTGGAACGCACAAAATTCTTCAAGAAAACATTCAGTTTAAAAACTTAGGTTTAATGATTGTTGATGAAGAGCATCGCTTTGGTGTACGAGATAAAGAACGTATTAAAGCCATGCGTGCTGATGTTGATATGCTGACATTAACGGCAACACCTATTCCACGTACGCTGAATATGGCATTTAGTGGTATGCGTGATTTATCTATTATTGCAACGCCACCTGCACGTCGATTGGCTGTAAAAACTTTTGTACAAGAACATACAGATGATGCAGTTAAAGAGGCAATATTGCGTGAATTATTACGTGGTGGTCAGGTGTATTTCTTACATAATGAAGTAGATACGATTGAACGAACAGCAGAAAACATTCGTAATTTAGTTCCTGAGGCACGTGTTGCGGTTGCACATGGTCAAATGCGAGAACGTGAGCTTGAACAGGTTATGCAGCAGTTCTATCACAAAGAATATAATGTATTGGTTTGTTCAACGATTATTGAAACAGGTATTGATGTTCCAAGCGCCAACACCATTTTAATTGAACGTGCAGATAAACTTGGTTTGGCTCAGTTACACCAATTGCGTGGACGTGTAGGGCGCTCGCATCATCAAGCTTATGCCTATTTGCTAGTTCCATCTATTAAAGGCTTGAAAGGCGATGCTGAGAAGCGTTTAGATGCAATTCAGCGTGCGTCTACTTTGGGTGCAGGTTTCATGCTTGCAACAGAAGACTTGGAAATTCGTGGAGCAGGTGAGTTACTTGGTGAGCAGCAAAGTGGTTCGATGCAAGCCATTGGTTATAGTTTGTATATGGAAATGCTTGAAAAGGCGACTAAAGCCATTAAAAAAGGTAAAACGCCAAATTTTGATGCACCATTATCATTAACTGCTGAAATTAATTTACATATGCCTGCATTAATTCCAGATGATTATTTGGGTGATGTACATCAGCGTTTATTATTTTACAAACGCATTAGCAATACGGATACACAAGAAAAACTTGATAATATTCGAATGGAGTTGATAGACCGATTTGGTATTCCGCCGCAATCGGTTAAGCAATTATTTGCTGTTCATCAAATACGTTTAAAAGCAGAAACTTTGGGAATTACCAAAGTTGATATTGGTGAGAATGGAGGACATATTGAATTCTCTCCAGATACGCCAGTACAAGCCATGAGTATTATTCAAATGATGCAGAAGCAGCCGACTTATTATCGTATGGATGGTGGTCAGAGATTGAAAATTACGGTAATGCTTCAAGATCACACAAAGCGTTTACAGTTTATAAACGATGTGTTGAATCATTTGATCAATGAATTAAAAGCATCGTAAAACGAGGAAATGAAAGCTGCCATCGGTCATAAATTTATATTATTTTTTAATAGGTACTTGTATTCCTAGGAATAAAATATTAAAAATGAATGTATGACCGAGTTCAAAACAAATGAGCAGTTATTTGTAGTGAAACACGTTATATAGAATATTCACACCCTTTGGGATGTGATAGTATTAGCCATCATTCTAATTTGCATCATTAATAAAGATATGTTTAGTTTGCATCCACAACTTGCTCAAGACACTTTTTTTGTCGGCGACTTTCCGTTATCAACATGTCGTTTAATGAATGATATGCAATTTCCTTGGCTTATTTTGATTCCACGTGTGCCAGGAATAACAGAGTTGTATGAACTTAGTCAGGCAGATCAAGAACAATTTTTACGTGAATCTAGCTGGTTATCAAGTCAATTATCACGCGTATTTCGTGCGGATAAAATGAATGTTGCTGCACTTGGGAATATGGTTCCTCAGTTGCATTTTCATCATGTTGTTCGTTACCAAAACGATGTGGCTTGGCCTAAACCTGTTTGGGGTTCTCAAGCAGTTCCATATAGCAATGAAGTACTTGCGCACATGCGTCAAACTTTAATGCTTGCTCTACGTGGTCAAGGTGAAATGCCATTTGACTGGAGAATGGACTGATTGACTTAGTTAAGCCACGAGGGGGTTTCGTGGCTTTAATCCTTGGGGAGAAAGGATTTGTCATTAGACACTTTGATGGATAGAGATCCAAAGCAATTTGAATACCTACATAGAGTTGTAGGGTATAGTAGTCTTGCATTAATTCTTATTGTTTATTATTTCACTTATCCCGATACGACCTATCAACTCTATATTCCATTATTTCTTATCATTTTCCTTATTTTTACGCCTAAGTTAAGCCAGTGGCTTGAATATAAATATAATGGTGTACGTGCAAGAAGAAACATCTTTTTTCTTATTGATATTGCAATTGTTGCCGTTACGCTTTCAGCGATTCAACTCAATATTGTTTTGACTTTTTTAACATTGGTCTCGCTGCTGTATACGGTAATTAATGTTAAAGTTCCATTCATTATTATTGCTGTGTCTGGGCTTTTTGGCATAGTTATATTTTATTTTTCGAATATATTTTTATTTGGTTTTGGTCCATATTTTCAACAAACTAGTGTTGAGCTAACTGTTCTTGCATTTTTATGCGTGATTGGTTTTTTTGGTATGGGTTCAATTTATCAAATTCGCCGTGTAAAAATGGCAACAGCAAAACAAGAATATTATTACTCTCAAATGCACCGTTATATGGAATTTGCTAATCAGTTAAGTCGTTATGCGCCTTTACAGTTGTGGCAATCTATTATGAAAGGTGAGTCTGAGGCAAAAATTGAATATAAGCGTAAGAAAATGACAATTTTCTTTTCGGATATTCAAGGATTTACCGAGCTATCAGAGACGCTTATTCCTGATGATTTGGCATTTGTTTTAAATGATTATTTAAGTCATATGACCGAAATTGCTAAGCATTATGAAGCAACCGTAGATAAGTTTATGGGTGATGCCATTCTTATTTTCTTTGGCGACCCAAATTCTCAAGGCCCAGAGCAAGATGCTAAAATATGTGTAGAAATGGCAATTGCGATGCGTCAGCAAATGAAGTTGTTACGCGAACGTTGGATTAAAATGGGTTATCCTGCGTTACATATTCGCATGGGAATTAGTACGGGTTATTGTCACGTTGGTAATTATGGTGCTGCATACCGTATGGCGTATACCATTGTTGGACGTGATGCAAACTTGGCGGCTCGTTTACAAAGTGCAGCCGAAGTTGATGAAATTTTGGTATCAGAAAGTACATATAATTTAGTGAAAAGTAGCTATTTATGTGCACCAAGAGCACCGATTTCATTAAAAGGGATACAAGAGCCTGTTCCAACATGGCAGGTAATGGAAAAGTATAAGTCAGATGTAACTGAGTATCAGCAGTGGTTTGATTATGAATATAAAGGTTTTCATTTGTTGCTAAACTTTGATGAAGTGCAAAACTTTGAATATTCAAAACTCATTGATGTATTAGAGAAAATGATTAAGCGTATTCAAACTCAACAAGCTTTAACGAACTCGCAAGGTATTGTTAAACTTCGTTTATCTGATGAAGTTATAGTTGAAGACTAATATTTATTTTTATTAGATTAAAAAAAACCATGCTTTTGCATGGTTTTTTTTAAATATGAATTAGTGATTTTCAGAAGCATGGTTAATCGTGTACTTCGGAATTTCAACTTCTAAGTCTTCATCAACAACTTTAACTTGGCAAGAGAGGCGAGAATCTGGTTCTAACCCCCAAGCACGATCAAGTAAGTCTGCTTCAACATCATTCATTTCTTCTAAGCCATCGAAGCCTTTACGTACAACAACGTGGCAAGTTGTACATGCAGCTGACATATCGCAAGCATGTTCAATTTTGATACCATTTTTGAGTAAGCTTTCGCAAAGGTTAGCGTTTTCTTCAACTTCAAACTCAGCACCTTCGGGGCAAATTACCGCATGTGGAAGAACTTTAATACGTGGCATATTCTTTACCTTAAATTAGTTTGAGTTTGACCAGTCATCAAGCTTGGTGCCTTTTAAAGCGGCATCAATATGTTGATTCATGCGAGCAGCAGCAAATGCATCACTGTGTATTTTAAGCTGCTCAACCGAATCTTCAATAGCTTTGATATCTGATGTTTCAATTTGAGTTTCTAAATGTGTTTTTGCACGAGTTAATTGGTTAAGTTGATCTTGACCTAAAAGGTGAGCATCAACTTTTAAAGCTTGTTCTAATGCTTCAAGTTCGCGTTTAGCTTCAACTTTAGTTTCTTGTAAGTGACGAAGATTTTTATCTTCTTCTGCATATTTGAAACCGTCTACTAGCAAACGCTCCATATCTGTATCAGATAAACCATAAGATGGCTTGATATCAATTTGAGCTTGAACACCTGAGGTTGTTTCTTTGGCAGAAACGCTTAACAAGCCATCAGCATCTACTTGGAATGTTACTTCAATTCGTGCTTGACCAGCAGTCATTGGAGGAATACCACGAAGTACGAAACGACCTAAGCTACGGCAGTGTTCAACTAAATCACGTTCACCTTGAACAACATGAATCAACATGGCTGTTTGACCATCTTGATATGTTGTAAATTCTTGACGACGTGCAACGGGAATGGCGGTATTGCGTGAAATTAAGCGCTCAACTAGCCCACCCATGGTTTCTAAACCAAGTGACAATGGGGTTACATCTAAAAGTAGCGAACCATCTGTAGAGTTACCAATAAGTTGGTTTGCGGTGATAGATGCTCCAATTGCAACAACTTCATCGGGGTTGATTGTGCAAAGAGGTTCTTGATTGAAAACTTCGCGGACTGCTTTTTGAACAGCATAAGAACGAGTAGAGCCACCCACTAATACCACACGTTGAATATCTTCTAAATCAAGTTTTGCATCGCGCATTACACGTTTACAAACACTGATAGTTTTATCTAACGCAATTTTGATAATTTCTTCAAATGTTGAGCGATCAAGAGTTAAAGCTTGATTAACAAGTTCTAGTTTTACACTTTCTTGATGAGTTAATGCTTCTTTTGCTTGGCGTGCAGCAACTATTGCATGTGCATATTCAGTGTCATCTAAGGTATCAATGCTAAGCTGTTTTTTTGCCCATTTGACAATAAGACGATCTAAGTCATCACCGCCTAGTGCTGTATGCCCACCTGTTGCTAACACTTCAAAGACGCCTTGCGAGAAGCGTAGAATTGAAACGTCAAATGTACCGCCACCTAAATCATAAATCACATAGTTTTGATCATGCTCTAGATTTGCTTCTTGGTCTAAGCCATAAGCTACCGCAGCGGCAGTAGGCTCATTTAATAAGCGTAAAACATTTAAACCTGCAAGCTGTGCAGCATCGCGAGTTGCTTGACGTTGAGCTTCATCAAAGTAAGCAGGAACTGTAATAACAGCGCCATTAATCGGGTTCTTTAAGCTAGATTCAGCACGATCTTTCAACTGTTTTAAAATTTCAGCAGAAATTTCTACAGGTGTTTTATGGCCTTGTGCTGTTTCAAATGCTGGCATTTGATTGTCTTCACCCAAAAGAGTGTATGGGTGTTGAAATTTAATGTCGGCTTTTGATCGACCCATAAAACGCTTTACAGATGTAATTGTATTTTTAGGATCTGTTGTTAAAAATGGTTTTGCATCATCGCCAAATTGCGTTGTTTGATCAGCATAATGTACGACAGAGGGAAGTAACACGCGACCTTGTTCATCATTGAGCACTTTGGCTTTACCTGAAAGAACTGTTGCGACCAATGAGTGTGTTGTACCTAAATCGATACCAATTGCAATTTTGTGTTCATGCGGTGCACTTGATTGACCTGGTTCTGCAATTTGCAAGAGAGCCATTGTGTTACATCCTTTGCACGTTAAAAAGTAAAAAAATAAATAATGCTTGAATTGCTTAAGCTAAATAGCTTTAAAACTTAAAATTCATCATCTAAGTCGAAGTTGTCATCATCTAAGAAACGATCTTCGGCTTTGTTAATATCGGCCAAAACTTTTTGGAAAAAGCGTAGTTTACGAACAGTATCGCGTGCTTCAGCCCAATCTTCATCATCGTAATCAATTTTAAACTCACGAACCAAGCCATCTATCCACTGCTGAACTTCTTTTTTAAGAGATTGCAGATCATCGGCAGAGTGGGCTTCATCAAGTTGTTCACGGATTTCTAAAGCAGATTGAAGAAATTCGAAATCGCCAATAGATTGATCTAAATGGTAATCTTGCTTTTTTAAGCTTAACAAATATGCCGCACGGCTATCTACATTTGATAATGCTTTATAAGCTTGGTTGATTTCACTCGATTTAATCAGTGCTTGGTCTTTATCTTCGGCTTTGTCTGGATGATATTGCTGCTGAAGCTTTAAAAATTCAGCTTTTAACGTCGCTAAATTAATATCAAGAACAACGGGAAGATTGAACAACTCAAAATGATTCATGGGAAATTGTGTCCACGATAAATTTGCAAATCATATAGATTAAATACGATTAAAACAGTGTTGGACACTGTTTTAATACGTGAAAAGGCTAATGAAAATTAAACTGTGAACGATTCGCCACAGCCACATTCGCCTTTTTTATTTGGGTTATTGAATTCGAAACCTTCATTTAAGCCATTTTTAACATAGTCCATCTCCATACCATCAAGATAAACCAAGCTTTTCGGGTCAACGAAAACATTTACACCATGCTGAACAAACATTTGGTCATGAGTATCGACTTCATCAACAAATTCGAGTACATAAGCCAAACCTGAACAGCCAGAAGTTTTCACACCAACACGAATGCCTTCACCTTTACCACGATTTTTCAGGTAATTGCTGATGTGAGCAGCCGCATTTTCAGTTAAATTGATCATGAAAACTCCGTGATACTTTGTTCAATACGCAAAACGATTAAGCTTTTGCTTTTTTGCTACGGTAGTCTTCTACAGCAGCTTTAATTGCATCTTCAGCTAAAACAGAGCAGTGTACTTTCACTGGTGGTAAAGCAAGTTCAGTTGCGATATCAATATTCTTAATTTCTTGAGCTTGATCTAGTGTTTTGCCTTTTAGCCACTCTGTTACAAGTGAGCTAGAAGCAATAGCAGAACCACAACCATAAGTTTTGAAGCGTGCTTCTTCAATTACACCGTTGTCATCAACTTGGATTTGTAAGCGCATTACGTCACCACAAGCTGGTGCACCAACCATACCAGTACCAACATTTTCAGCATTTTTGTCTAAAACACCAACATTACGAGGGTTTTCGTAATGATCAATTACTTTTTCGCTATAAGCCATGACGCGTCTCCAAAACTCGGGGTCAGCCAAATATTTAATGGGGATGAATTTAAGTTAATCAACAAGATAGTTTGATTTCAAACTATCTTGTTTGGGGATGAATTAATGTTCAGCCCATTCAACAGTTGAAAGATCGATACCGTCTTTGTACATATCCCAAAGAGGTGAAAGATCACGTAATTTTTGAACAGCAGTTTTAGTCACTTCAAGAACATGGTCAATATCTGCTTCAGTTGTGTATTTACCAAAGCTGAAACGAATTGAGCTATGAGCTAGTTCGTCTGAAAGACCTAGTGCACGAAGGACATAAGATGGTTCTAATGTTGCAGATGTACATGCAGAACCTGAAGATACTGCAGCATCTTTTAGTGCCATCATTAAAGACTCACCTTCAACAAAGTTGAAGCTTACATTTAAGTAGTTCGCAACGCTTTGAGTCGGGTGACCATTTAAGAAGACTTGTTCTAAACCTTGTAAACCATTCCAAAGTTTGTCACGCAGAATACGAATACGTGCTTGTTCAGATGCTAGATTTTTACCAGCTAATTCAAAAGCTTCACCCATACCAACAATTTGGTGAGTCGCTAAAGTACCTGAACGCATACCACGTTCATGACCACCGCCATGCATTTGAGCTTTTAGACGTACACGCGGTTGACGACGTACATAAAGAGCACCAATGCCTTTAGGGCCATAAATTTTGTGAGCAGAGAAGCTCATTAAATCTACTTTCATTGTAGAAAGATCGATTTCGATTTTACCAGCAGCTTGAGCAGCATCTACGTGGAAGAAGATTTTCTTAGCACGAGTGATTTCACCAATTGCAGCAACGTCAGTTACCGTACCAATTTCGTTGTTTACCATCATAAGAGAAACAAGAATTGTATCTGGACGAATTGCAGCTTCAACCATTTCAGGTGTGATTAAACCTGTTTTAGGCTGTGGTTCGATATAAGTGATTTCGAAGCCTTCTGCTTCTAATTCACGACAAGTATCTAAAATTGCTTTATGTTCAATTTTGCTTGTAATGATATGTTTGCCTTTAGATGCATAGAATTGAGCAACACCTTTAAGAGCAAGGTTATCAGATTCTGTAGCACCAGAAGTCCATACGATTTCGCGAGGATCTGCTTTAATTAAGTTAGCAACTTGTTCGCGTGCATATTCAACTTTTTCTTCTGCCTGCCAGCCATAAGCATGTGAACGAGAAGCTGCGTTACCAAAAGTACCATCAAAAGTTAAACACTCAACCATGCGTTCCGCAACTTGAGGGTCAACAGGAGTTGTTGCTGCGTAATCTAGATAAATTGGACGTTTCATGTCAAATACCTGTAACCGATAATAAGTCTGAATCAAAAGAAGCTGAATTTTGGCGAATTGCAACGGTTTGAACGTTGTCTCTAGCTACAAGATCAGCAAGTGTGATTTTTTCTAGATAATCGGCAATGTGATGGGAGAGCTCTTGCCATAAATCATGTGTTAAGCACATTGCACCATTTTGGCAGTTACCTTTATGGTCGCAACGAGTTGCATCAACAGCTTCATTTACAGCTTCAATAATGGCTAACACAGTAATATCTTCAGCACTACGCGCAAGGTGATAACCACCATTTGCACCGCGAATACTTGAAACTAAGCCGTGACGTTTTAATTTAGCGAACAGTTGTTCAAGGTAAGCCACAGAAATAGATTGTCGAGATGCAATTTCAGCAAGAGTGATCGTTTGTTCAGTTGGCTGCAAAGCTAAATCAAGAAGAGCAGTCACTGCGTAGCGACCGCGAGTGGTTAAGCGCATGATTCGATACACATGGTTAGACTAGATGGTTCAATTCTATGAATCCTGACTAAAATAGTCAAGTATTTTTAAGGTGAGAAAGTGTTACGAGAGGGCATGCTATTTTACTAATTTTTATGCGAATATATTATATACTAATAAAGTTAATAAAAGCGCAATAATTGTAATAAATAGTATGTTTAATCGCTTTTGATTTCGCTGTATGCGATGAATTCGATTTTTATACTGCTTTATTTTGACATGTTGCTCATTAATTTTGGTGCGTTGATGTTCAATTTTTTCTAAAAGTGGTGCAATTCGCTTTTTAGATGTCTCAATATTTTGTTCATCAACAGGTTCTTTGAGCCATTGTTTCCAATCAGATAAAATTTTGGGTACATTAAATAGTAGTAATAAATCCTTAAATTCATCTTTAAGTGTGATGTCACCATCTATACGCATAGCCTTAATGCTACGCTTATTGCCTAATAAAAAGATTTTAATTAAGTCTATTAAAGATGTACGGACATCTAAGTCCACTGCTTGTGCAGGTGCTTTTAGATCTAAAAGAATACCGTGTTCATTAAATTGAACGTAAATATCAAAAAAAGGAATGTAGCTATTAACTTTAATAGAAATTTGATTTTCTACAAATTTTTTTGCTTGTAATGCAATAACACGATCATGTTTGAGGACTAGTGTAAATATAGTTTCCAAAATAATGAGAACTGTATTCAGCAACAAATGTGTTTCATTTTGTCTTTGTTGCGATTCGTTCATGAAAATTATTCCCTCTAAAACAAGTATGTCCTTTTAAATAGTAAGAACATTAAATATGTAGAATGTTGCTTTGTAGAACAGTTTTGATAAAGGATCAAGTACTAATTTTGTTATTATGGGATAAATATTAAATCTTATACATTTACAGGGTATAAAATAATTCAGTGAGTTTTCGAATGAAATCAATAAAAAATGATTCAGAGGATATTTCTCAAAATACTCAAATTGAAAATGAAAAGACCATAAACAAAAGGGCTTCAAAGAAATTGAAGTTGGACTTTAGAAAATATACGAAGCAAATATGGTTAGCTGGATTAGGTGCATTCTCTCGTGCCGAAGAAGAAGGAAATAAGTTATTTGACTCGTTAGTGCAGGTTGGGGAAGAACTAGAGTTAAAAACATCTGAAAGTGCTGGAAATACAGCTGAAGATACTTCTTTGAAGGCGAAAGAGTCTGTTTTTGAAACGAAGGATAAGTTTGAAAGATTGCTAGATCAGAGTATTCATCATTCTTTAAATAAAATTGGTCTAGTTTCGATAAAAGATCTTCACCATTTAGAGAAAATCGTATTAGAATTGAGCAACAAAGTGGATTCTTTGTTAGAAGAAAATAAGGAAATAAAAAGACTCATCACGGAAAAATGAAATAGAAATAACTGTTTCACGCTTTTTAGGCGTTTTTTTACAACTTATTTTGCATAAAACGGTATATGAAGTATTGCTTTTACACTTAAACCATTGCTATAAAGGCATTACGGTAATTCAAATTAAACTTTTGTACCTTAAATAAACGAATTAAGAGGACTTAATCTTCATGAATAAATCAGAATTAATTGATGCGATTGCAGAAAAAGGGGGATTGTCTAAGACTGATGCAGGTAAAGCCTTAGACGCGACAATTGCTTCAATTTCAGAAGCTCTAAAAAAGGGTGACACTGTTACTCTAGTTGGTTTTGGTACTTTCGCTGTGAAAGAACGTGCTGCACGCACAGGCCGTAACCCACAAACTGGTGCTACTTTGCAAATTAAAGCAAGTAAAGTTCCAAGCTTTAAAGCTGGTAAAGGTTTAAAAGATTCTGTTGCATAATCTTTTTTAAATCAAAAAAAGCGCGCTACGGCGCGTTTTTTTATAATTCACGATCAATTACTAGATGTACAGATTCATTCGAGATCGTTTTTCGGTTAAAATCGCGCATAAATAAAATTTGGAATACTTATGGAATCGTTTCGTAAAGTCATTAAAGGATGGTTGGGCAAAGTATTGCTCGTTTTGTTCTTGACGCCTTTAGCGCTTGTGGGTATTGAAGGGTATTTTAGTGGCGGTAATTCTAAAGACTCTGTTCAATCGATAAATGGTCAAGATATTTCACAAAAAGAATTAGATGCACTGACGAAATCGTTTCAGCAGCAGTATCTTCAATATACGAATGGAGATGAAACACTTCTGAACCAACCTTTTATTAAAAATAAAGCGTTAGATATGCTTGTTGCACGCACATTATTGTTACAACAAGCTGAAAAATTGGGTATTTCATTGAGTGATGCTCAAATTGAGCAAATGATTGCACAACAGCCAAGTTTTCAAAAAGATGGTAAGTTTTCAGAAGAGTTATTTGCAAATTATTTAAGTTCACAAGGTTTTCCAAATACTCAGTCTTTTATTATGAATATTAGACAAGATCATGCTTTGAAAAACTTGACAGCTGCAATCTCTGATTATGCTTTAGTGAGTAAAGTGGATCTGAAGCAAATTGTAGATTTACAAACTGAAAAGCGTACTTTGCATTTAGCAAGTATTAAACTGGATGATTACAAGAAAAATATCACTGTAACACCTCAAGAAATTCAAGATTATTACAACAAACATACTCAACAATTTAAACAAGTTGCGAGTGTAGATGCAGATTACATTCTTGTTACACCTGCAATGTTTGATGCTAACGATGTAGTCATTACCGATGCTGACTTACAGCAAGCGTATGAAAAATTTGCTGAAGCTGAAAAAGCGAAAGTTGAACCTGTAGTTAAGCATGTTTTAGTTGCTACAGATGGTAAAACAGATGCCGAAGCGAAAAAATTGATTGATGCTGCTTATGCAGAATTAAACAGTGGTACGACTTTTGCGGCTGTGGCTCAGAAGTATTCTGATGATACAACTTCGAAAAACAGCGGTGGTCAATTGGCTGCTTATGATAAAGGCTTATTTGGTGATGAGTTTGATAAAGCTGTTGCATCATTAAAAGTAGGTGAAATTTCTAAGCCAGTAAAAACACAGTTTGGTTATGAAATTATTCAAACTTTATCACCAAGTGTGACGGTTCCTAGCTTTGAAAGTCAAAAAGAGCGTTTAACGGCTGAAGCTAAAAAAGCAAAAACTGAAAATGCATTTGCTGATGCAGTGAATAGTTTAAATGAAATGGTGGTAGGTAGTGACTCTTTAGATGTTGTGGCACAAGAAGTTAAAGCTGCAAAAACAGAGTCTGTTAATAATTTCACTTTAGGTTCACAACATGCTGTATTAAGTGACCACAGTGTTAAGTCTAAATTATTTAATGATGACGTGAAAAATGGCGATCGTAATGCTACGAGTAGCATTCAACTTGCCAATGGTGATGTTGCTTGGGTGAAAGTTCGTCACTATCAGGATGCAGGTGTACAAAGCTTAAAAGATGCGACACCTCGTGTGAAAGCGAAATTAATTGAGCAAAAAGCGTATGCTGCTGCAAAAGTTAAAATTAAAAAAGCATTAAATGATTTTAAAACTAAACCTGCAGCAACAGCTGTTGCTGAAAGTGGACTTAAGTTTGAAAATGCGGGTACATTTACACGTGCTGATGGTTTGTTGAAGCGTCCAATTGAGCGTGCTGCTTTTAGTGTAATGCCACCGAAAGAAGGTATGTGGTCTGTAACTACGGCAGAATTACCTGATGAAATGGTGGTGGTTGCTGTGTCTAATGTGGTAGATCCAGCGGCAGATTTATTACCAGCAGAGCAAGTTCAAGAAGTCTCTAAGCTGTATCAACAGCTTCGTGCTCAACAAGAGCTAGATGCTTATACTGCTTATTTAAAGTCTCAAGCTAAAATCAAGTAATCGATATAGTGTAAAGCAATAAAAAAACTCGGATTTAGA
Organism: Acinetobacter sp. FY683; assembly: GCF_059515885.1. Lineage (NCBI taxonomy): Bacteria > Pseudomonadati > Pseudomonadota > Gammaproteobacteria > Moraxellales > Moraxellaceae > Acinetobacter > Acinetobacter sp. FY683. The sequence goes on from NZ_JCAKNA010000012.1 coordinate 45,991, forward strand.
TCCGAGTTTTTTTATGAAAAAATTAGAATAATTGAATTGGGATATCTAAAAAAATTCGCCATTCATTGGTATTTGGCATATAGCTATTACGGTAAGCCTCATCTGCTCGATAAATATAATTACGAGCGCGTAAGCTTACGTCTTTTGCAAAACCAGATTGAACAGTATATTTGATTTGATTAAAAAACTCTGTTTCTTTTGCATTGTCTGTAATTAATTGGCTTCGATCTGCATTTGCTACATTGATGTCCCAGCCATAAACATAAGCGGTTGTCCATGATAAACCTGGAATGTTTAACGCAGCAAAGTCGAAGCTGTATTGAAGATTTACAGATTTTTCACCTGCACCTGCAAAGTCCGATAAATATGAGTTTGGTAATGCAATACTTGCACCACCATCAGCATTGTTATTGTAGTCATAACCTGTGTTGCCCGTGTTTTGCTGATATGCGAGCATAAGGGCATGAGGACCTTTGGTATAGGTTGTAGATAGTGCCCAAATCGAGTTAAAACGATTGTTTTTATCACTGGTGGTTTCAGAATATGTATTTCCCTCAGCATCCCATTTGGTGTGATAAGCATTAAAATCGTAAGTTAAAGCACTGTCTTGGGTTAGTGGCTGTTTAAAGTTGGTATTTACATAGTGTCGTTTCAAACGATCTTTAATATCTAAGCCATAATAAGATGTGCTTAATTGATCATTAAATTTGTATTTAGCCCCCCAAGTGACAGCTTTGCCAAGATTATTTGCATCTGAGCTTGTTTGACCTGAACGTACGTTTTTAGTGTATTTCCCTGCGGTTAATTCTAAGTTTTCTATTTCATGGCTTGTAATAGAAACACCTTCATAATATTCAGGTGCAATACGTCCCATATTACTTGCAAAAACAGGTGAATTAACAATTTGTGTGCCATAGACAAGTGTGGTGTTTGACATGCGTGCTTTGACATATCCACCACCTCGAAGCCAATGGTCTTTTGGTGTTACATGTCCAAATGGATTTGTTACACCATTATTCTCAGCGGGAATCATATCTGTTCCAGCATGGCTATTATCACCAATTTTAAAACCAGCATCAGTTAAGATCCCCAGACCAAAACCAACAGTTCCTTGGGTAAAGCCTGAATCTAAGTTAAAAATGGCGCCTTGTCCTGCCGAGTTTTGATCCATTTTTCCATTTTTTTTATCGCGGGTATTTAAGCCAGTTCGAAAAAGTACGGAACCCTTCGCATCTTCTAAAAAGCCTTTTGCTTCACTTTGCTCGCTTGCATAGGTATTTGAGATAAGTAGGGTAGGAATAATGGTTGCAAAAAGAATTGTTGTTGGCTTTTGCATTTAAAGAACCTTTTATAAAGCGAAGACACGTTTAAATGTCTTCAAAGCAACATCCTGTTGCTTTGGAATAGTTAGTATTTAATTTATCGACTATGAAAGTAGATAGAATATTTAATACCTGTTTCGATTTTCTGAAGATATGTAGCTTTGACGGGTGTTTCGTATCATTTTTTTGATTTTTATAATGTGATTGTAGCGAGGGTTTAGGGGTTATTAGCCTATGAAGTTAGCAGGTTGTAAGCAAAGTTTTAAATATATAAATATTTATTATGATACAAATTACTTATTTTAATGAATTATTTTTTATTTTATAAAAATATAAGATGTTATTTTCTGTAATGAATAGCATGAAAGTCTACATTATTGAATGTGGTGTTTGTGTAAGCAAATTTTATTAAAATAGAGTTGGGTTATAGAGGTATTAGGAAACTGTTGCTTTAAAAAATTTAAGCCGATGTAGCTAAAGGATTACATCGGCTTAAATATAAAAATATTTTATTCAGATCTAACTTTTAACTCATAGCCTGTATATTTTCGAATGTTAATAACACCTGTATCTAAAATTAGATATTGCCCCTTAATACCCTGAAGTTTTCCTCGAATAATTGGGGTTTTATCTAAATTATGCGATTTAATCTTTTCAGGATAATAATCTACAGGGTAAACAAATTCTCGAGGTAGTTCATCTTCTAGAATCTCAACATTTTCATTGAAATCTAAGCTCATACTAAATTCATCACGAATCATTTCAATTTGTGGTTCAAACTCAATTAAAAGCTCATCTCTGAGTTGAATGAGATCCAGTGGTTCTGCCTCACCTTTAAGAAGCTTACGCCAATCGGTTTTATCTGCAACTTGAGTACCAAACATAATCTCTAGCTGGCCTGAAAGACGACGTGAGCCTACTTTCATAATAGGAAGGGCTTGGGTTGCACCTTGATCTAACCAACGGGTAGGCATTTGCCCTAAGCGCGTGATACCAATTTTTAAGGCGCTTGAGTTGGCTAAATATACGATATGTGGTTGAAAGCAGACCTCTTGGGCAAAGCTTTCTTCACGACATGTACCTAAGTGGTAGTGGCAAGTTTCAGGCTTCATAATACACATATCGCAAGATGCTTTAGTTTTAAAACATTTAAAACAGTGACCTTGTGAAAAAGACTTCGATGTTTTGCTACCACAAGAAATACAGTAGATGTTTCCCGTTGTTTCAATTTCAACTTCTTGACCTAAACTAAATGGAAGGTCAAATTCTGTTCGATCTAAAATAAATTTATATTCAACATTTGCTTTGTGAGTCTGATGATCAGTTAAACTAACATCCTTGAGGCCAGCGTGCATTTTGTGGCAAATGCCTTGTAATTCCATGAAGATACTCACTTTAATAACAGGAAGCAGCTATGGCTGAACTTAACGTCATCACTTCAATGCTAGACGATTTATCTAAAGAACAGCCAGTTCACACTGCAATTTGTATTGGTCAAAATCTAGAGCAATACAGTTTTCATCAATCAATTCAATGGTCGTATTTTAACGTATCTGATTTTTTAAATCTGCCATTTACACAACGTTATGATCTTGCATTTGTATTATTGGATACAGATGAAACTTTGCATTTAGATGTACAACAAAAATCTCAACTGCTTGTGAAATTAAGAGATTTGATGGCAAAGAGATTGGTTGTAGTGAGTAAACGACAAGACGAATCACTTCTAAGAGCTTTAGGCTTAACTCAGCTGATTGATCAAAACATACATGATCGTGATTTTGCATTATGGCAATTTAATATTTTAACGTATAAGCATGTACCTGATTGGTTTAACTCTAAATTTTGGGCAAATCCTGAAAATTGGGATAAATTTCGTTGGTGAGTTAGCGATATTAAAAAGTGTGTAAATTTAGCGATGAAGGTAGATGTTTTTTTATTTTTCAGGGTATTCTAGCGATGTACATATTATGGAATAACTAAAAATGACAAACTTAAATAACATTGTAGAAATTTTAGCTAAACAGGCACTTGGCGGTGGTCAGCAACAAAAGCAAGACAGTAGCTTTGGCGGTATTCTGGGTTCTGTGCTAGGTCAATTAGGTGGGCAAAATCAGCAATCTAACTCAGGCGGTTTGGGTGGAATTTTAGGTTCTGTTTTAGGTCAGTTTGGTGGGCAATCTCAACAAGGCTCAAACACAGGTGGTGGCACTCAATTGCTTATTGCTGTACTGCCATTGGTACTTGCATGGATTCAGAAGCAAGGTGGTTTACAAGGTGCTTTAGATAGCTTAAAAGGACAGGGTTTAACAAGCCAAGTTGAGGATTGGGTATCTACAGGTGAGGGTGATAACGCAGCGGTAGATCCACAGTATATTCAGAGTCTATTTTCAGATGCTGACATTGAACAAGTGGCACAGCAAGCTCAAGCACCTAAGCAAGATGTATTGAGTGCTATTTCTACGGTATTGCCGCAAATTATTGACTCATTAACACCGAAAGGTGAGCAAAGCAGTAATACGGAAGCAAATTCAGATATTGCAAATGTTATGAATCTAGTTTCAGGTTTTTTAAATAAGTAATTTATTTTAGAAATAAAAAAACACGCAATTGCGTGTTTTTTTATGGGTGTCGTTTGGACTTAGAAGTCGTAACGGAAACCTAAAGATAGACCAGTAGAGTCTTTGCCAGCGACACCTGAAATATCAGTGCTACGACCTTGTTGCCAAGGCGTTAATTTAGAGCCTTTGTCATTTAATACAGTTGCAAGGTTTGCATATACGCGTACAGCAGAATCAAGTTTGTGTTCTACGCCAAGAGCAATAAGACTTGCATTTTTATCTTGAGTATCTACATCACGTAATAGGTATTGACCACGTAAGGCTGTTTTTGGTGAAAGTTTATATTCGCCTGCTATACCATAAACTTGTACGTCAGGGTTTGTTACATCATTATCATGTTTAGAGAATTGATATAAACCACCAAGTTTAAAATCACTTGTAATATCGTATGCAGCTGCTAAGCGGAAACCATCACGTTCACCACGGCTATCGGCGTTTGATTGATATTTTTCGTAAGCAGTAGCAATGTCGATAGGACCATTTTTATAAGTTACAGCAAGATCGTAGGTTTTGTTATCATTTTTACCTTTACCATCTGGCTCTTTAGACTCGAATTTACCATCATGTAGTGAAAGTGCAGCAAGTATGTTAAATCCGCTACCAAGTTTAGGTGATTTATATTCAATAGTATTGGCATTACGTTCATCAAAACGCATATTGTCTGCACGAGTTACATTTCGAATGTCACCCAATTGATCGCCAAAAAAGTTGATAGGGCTACGTGCAACTTTGAATGGACTGTCGAAACGACCTACACGCACTTGACCATAGCTATTACTTTTTACACCTACAAAAGTGTCGCGAGTTGCAAACTTAATGCCATTATCGTCATTGCTACCGCTAGCGAAGTTAATTTCTTGTTCAATTTGAGCAAAAACATTTAAGTCATCATTTACTTTTTGGTTTACTTTAAAGCCTAAGCGTGAAGAGTTTGAAGATAAGTTTACTTCGTTATAGTCTTTACCATCATCTAAATAATCTAAAGATACATGAGCGCGACCATAAACTTGTACGTCAGCTGCTGCAGCCATAATAGGTGTAAAAATTGTTGCCCCAATTGCTAATGCGCAAAGTGTCTTTTTCATTTGTAACTCCAATACAGATTTTTTGTGAATTGATCTTAAAATTCGTGAGTAGAGGTAGTTTTATGTAACTACATCATTCCTTTGGAGCTCAGTATTGATGACAAATAAGTCAGTAAGATTAAGAATTTATTTCAAAAATATTAAAGATGCAGGAACTACATTTAACTGTGATTCATGTTTTGGAGAGAGTTAATTTATTAGTAATTAAATATTTAGATATAAAAAAAGAGCTCAAAAGAGCTCTTTTTTTACTGATATTTATCTTAAAGTGCAGCTTTAATTCTTTCAGCAAGCGCTTTAATTTTATCTTGATCACCCATTTGAAGTGCATGTTTGCCAAGTTCATGAACAGAGCTTGGAATTAAATGGAAATGAACATGTGGAACAGTTTGACCAGCTGCAGTACCTGACAGTTGCATAAGGACAATACCTTTAGCATCTAAGCCTTTTTCAATGGCTTTTGCAATTTTTTGTACTGTTTGGATGGTATAAGCTGCTGTTTCAGGTTCTAAATCTAACAAAGTGACTGCTGGTGATTTAGGAATAACCAATGTGTGACCATCTGCTTGAGGCATAATATCCATAAATGCAAGAACTTGTTCATCTTCATAAACTTTAATAGCAGGTAGTTCACCACGAAGAATTTTTGCAAAAATGTTTTGGTCATCGTAAGCCATGAGGACTCCTTGATTGAATATTGCGAATGTAATTATTTACATTTCAATTCTTTCTGACGATCCTTTATGGCGTCAAGCTTTCTTTGCTCTGCATCAGAAAATTTTGGCTTATCTGTAAAACAATCAGCATTATTGTTAAAGCGTGATTTTGCTTCAGGATCTTTAAAACAGAAACCTTTAGACGCATAAATAATATCTGAATCATTTTTCAGTTTTGCACATTCTTGTTCAGAAGCAAAAGCAGTATTTACCCCAATTAAAGTTGTAAGGCTTGCTATGGCAGCAATAGTTAACTTTCTCATAAGAGTATCCTAGGTAATTGCTTATCATTAATACACATCAAAATAATACGTACGATGTGTATTAATCAATGGCATGAATTTAGCTAATTGTAATTTTACTCCATGATTCATACAACTTTATTGCAGCAGAAAAATCGGCATCAGTGTCAGCCATTAAGTTTGCTGTTTGTATGAGATTTTGAGTTAAGCTCAAAAGAGGAGTAGGTAATTTAACATCTTGGGCTAAATTTAAAGCAATACTTGTATCTTTTGCAAGCAATGGTAAGGCAAAAGTTAAAGGAAAGCTTCTATTTAAGATACGCTGTGGTAATACATTTTCAGTAACACCGCTTTTCCCACTAGAAGCATTAATACAGTCGAGTGCTTCTGTTAAATCTACACCATGTGCTTTTAGTGTTGTGAATCCTTCAGCAACAGACCATAAATTAACAGCCAAGAGCATATTATTTACAGCTTTTACAGCAAAACCCGCACCCGATGTACCTACGTGTTTAATGAGCTTACCAAATGCTTGAATTGCAGGTAGCGCTTGGTTAAAAGCATTTATATCTCCACCAACCATTACTGTAAGGGTGGCATTTTCTGCACCAATAGTTTGTCCGCTCACAGGTGCATCTAAGAAAGTTACATTTTGTTTTTCGAGTTGTTCTGCAAGTTGCTTCGCAGATTCAGGTACGCCACTGGTGCAATCGACCCAAATTGAACCTGCTTTTAATTGAGTACGTGCAATTAGCTCTTCAACATCTTTACTTGTAGGTAAGCATGAAAAAATAATATCTGCCTGAACAGCTTGTTGTAAGTCTACTGCTTGGGTGCCATATTCAATTTCATGTTGCTTGGCTTTTTCGAAGTTTCTGTTCCAAACATAAACTGTGTCGAAATGTTTAGGAAGATGTGTCGCCATTCTGTAGCCCATAGCGCCTAAACCAATAAATGCAACTGATTGAATCATGATGTTTCCCTATAACTTTGTAGACCTAAGTGCGAGCCAGTTTGATAGTACGGGCCAAAATTGTTCAGCACTTTTTTGACTAGACATTAACCCTAAATGTCCGCCTGGAATAAGAGTAAACGTGACATCTTGGCTGTTTGTCAATTCAATTAAAGGCTTGGCTGCTTCTACTGAAACAATTTGATCGTTGTCTCCTGCGCCAACAAAGAGAGAGCAGTCTATATTTTTTAATTCGATGAGCTTATTCGCTAATTGTATATGTCCATATTTGAGTGGGTTTTTCAGCCAAAGATTTAAAACCATGTCTTTGTTTACGCCACCAGGATAATCAATCATGTGATTTAAAAAATGAGACATAGTGGCATGTTCACTTATAAATAGAGTGTTATCTAATTTTTTAAACAGTTGAACTTTGCTGTCGATCCAAGATTTTGGGTTAATCAGTTTAAATCCAATTGAATTGATAATACCTGGTGTATGAATATATGGTGTTGCAATATTTTCGTTAGCAATAAAGTGTTTAAGCGTTGATTTTTTATTGATGAATGTGCGGCTGTATTTAAAAAGCTTCCCAATTTTGCCAGATGCATGTGAGTTAATAGGGCTACCCAAAACAATCAAATTTTTAACAAATTTTGGTTGGTGAAGCGCCGTATAAAGCGTGACAAATGTCCCACCCATGCTCCATCCGTGTAATGAAATTTGCTGAGAGTTTGCATGTGTTTGAATGCATTTAATGCAATGTGGAATTAAATCATCAATAAAATATAAAAAATTAAGTGCATGATGACTAGAATTAAAGCGATCCCATTGTAATAGGTAAATATCAAAACCTTGATTTTGAAAGTATTGAATTAAAGATCTATATGGATGTAAGTCATAAATTGCAGTATTGACTGCTAAAGGTGGAATAAATATCAAAGGTTCTTTGTGTTTTTTATTCGAAGATGCGTAATAACGAATAAGAGTATTTTTATAAGTATCAATAATTTCATAAGGTGTTTGTTCAGATTGAACCAAAGATTCTTGTCGAAATACTCGAATAGATAAATTTCTTAATTTTTTACTTGGATTTTCAAGAATTAATTTTAATGGTTTCATATAAAAATCTATCACAAGCGTTGCCGATTTGAACGAAGACTAAACAATATTTCAATATTATACCTTGACCATAAATGCCTTAGACGCTCAAAATGTTGGCAATTGTTTACAAAGGCAGTCCAAAGACTGAATAATTGAAATGAGCCAACAAGACGACAGTCAATACCAATTAGAAACTTTAGCAATTCGCACAGGGCATAACCGTACCGCAGAAGGTGAACATAGTGAACCCATTTTCTTAACTTCATCTTTTGTATGTGATAGCGCAGCGGATGCTGCTGCTAAGTTCTCGGGTGAAATTGAAGGTAATACATATTCACGTTATACCAACCCAACGGTTCAAGCTTTTGAAAAGCGTTTAGCTGTTTTAGATGGTGCAGAAGCTGCTGTAGCAACAAGTTCAGGTATGGCTGGTGTACATGCTGTGACTTTGGCGTACTTAAAGTCTGGTGATCATGTTGTATGTTCGCGAGCAGTATTTGGTTCAATTCTTTCTTTGTTTGAAAAATATGTCATTAAGTTTGGCGTAGAAGTGACATTTGTAGATTTAGGTGATTTAGACGCATGGAAACAAGCAATTCGTCCAAATACACGTTTATTATTTATTGAAACACCATCTAACCCATTGGCTCAAGTGGGTGATTTACAAGCTATTGCTGATATTGCCCATGCGCATGGTGCTTTATTTGCAGTAGATAATACCTTCTGTACACCTGTATTACAGCGTCCAATTCAATTTGGCGCAGATCTTGTGATTTATTCATCAACAAAATACATCGATGGTCAAGGTCGTGCATTGGGTGGTGCTGTAGTGGGTAGCGCTAAACTTATGGAAGAAATTACAGGTGTTATTCGTACATTAGGTAATTCTTTAAGCCCATTTAATGCATGGATTTTCTTAAAAGGTTTAGAAACATTAAGCCTGCGTATGAAAGCGCATTGTGCAAGTGCACAAATATTGGCAGAGTGGTTAGATGCACATCCTAACGTAGAAAAAGTATATTACGCAGGTTTACCACATCATCCAGGGCATGAATTGGCGAAAAAACAGCAGTCAGGTTTTGGTGGTGTTGTATCTTTTGTCGTGAAAGGCGAGCGTACAGGTGCATGGACAGTGATTGATAATACACATTTCTTATCTATTACAAGTAATTTAGGTGATACAAAATCTACAATTACGCATCCTGCAACAACATCTCACGGCAGAATGTCTGCGGAGGCAAAAGTTGCAGCTGGAATTAGTGAAGGTTTAATTCGCGTATCTGTTGGTTTGGAAGATATTAATGATATTATTGCCGACATTCGTCGTGGTTTAGATTTAATTTAAGATTTGTTCGGAGTTTTTTATGAACGTAAATATGTTAATGCAGCAAGCTCAACGCATGCAAAAAGAAGTCGCGAACAACATGAAAAAGGCAAAAGAAGAACTTGCCCAAACTGAAGTTCATGCAGAAGCAGGCGGCGGTTTAGTGAAAGTAACAATGACTTGTCGTAATGTCGTAAAACGTATCGAGATTAATCCTGAACTTCTTCAAGATGATCCAGATATGATTGAAGACTTAATTGCTGCTGCAATGAATGATGCTGCGCGTCAAGCAGAAGCTGTTTCTGAAGAAAAAATGAAAGCTGCAAATTCTGGCATGGGTTTACCACCAGGTTTAGCGGGCTTGTTCTAAGGAATCGCATTAGTGTTTAGTGATCGTTTTGATCAACTTGTACAAGCACTGCGTATTTTGCCAAGCGTTGGGCCAAAATCGGCTCAGCGTATGGCATTACACCTCATTATGAAAAATAAAGAGGGTGCTGTTGGTTTAGCACATGCGCTGAATGAGGCGACAAGTTATATTCATGAATGCACCATTTGTCATTCTTTAACAGAAGATGAAGTCTGCAATATTTGCGTATCTCATGAAAGAGATGAGCACTTATTATGTGTGGTGGAATCACCTGCAGATGTGATGGCAATAGAGCAAAGTGGCAGTTTTAGAGGGAAATATCATGTTTTGGGTGGGCATTTATCTCCATTAGATGGTATAGGGCCTGATGAAATTGGTATTCCTTACTTGGTTCAACGCTTAAGCGATGGCAAAGTAAAAGAAGTGATTCTTGCAACAAATGCAACGGTTGAAGGTCAGGCTACAGCGCATTATTTGGTCGAAGCCACAAAGCATTTGCCTATACATGTAACACGTATTGCGCAAGGTGTGCCACAAGGTGGTGAGCTTGAATATGTCGATAGCCATACACTGAGTCAAGCTGTTCATAATCGGATGCAAATGAAATAAGCTTTACGAAGTTTATTTCATTAATTATAAAATATACTGATTGGTATAAAATATGTTTTTATTAATAGTTTTAAAGTATTAATCAAATAATAAAATGTGAATATTCACAGTAAATGACAATAAAAATACGATTATTTCCATATTTTCATATAGCTAAATCATATTTATTGTTTACAATAGGATAAAGAGAATCTTTAATCATATCTCGTCGTTATGTTTCAATTTATTCAACAACAAAAAGACTTTGAAAATGTTTTAGCATTAATGAGTCGATACAATACTTATGGACTTGATACTGAGTTTATTAAAGTAGATACCCTGTGGCCAAAACTTGGTGTTTTTCAAATAAATGTAGATGGTCAAGTTTATCTACTTGATGGAACAGCATTAGAGCTGTCTGACTTTTGGGATAAATTATTTAACGCAAAACAAAATATCTTCCATGCTTGTAGTGAGGATATCGATTTAATTTATCATTATGCGCAAAATAAAAACTTAACAAATGTATTTGATACTCAAGTGGGACTATCTTTTTTAGGTCATGGTCTGCAAGTAAGTTATCAAAATGCATTAAAAACAGTTTTAGATATTGATATTGATAAAGATCAAACACGTTCAGACTGGTTGGCAAGACCGCTCACAACTGAGCAGTTGAACTATGCTGCTAATGATGTGCTTTATATTATGCAGCTTTCAGAGAAAATTCAGGCTGAACTTTCAGCTAAAAATATTCTTTCATTTGCGTTAGAAGATTGCTGTAATTTGACCAAAGAAATTGGCACAGAAGTACCAACAGAGCTGCTTTATGCTGAAGTTGGTAATTATAGACATTCACGCCGTCAGCTTATGCAATTACAGCATTTAGCAGTTTGGCGCGAGCAAATGGCGAAAGCATTGAATCAACCGCGTAGTTTTATTTTGAAAAATGCGACAATGATTGATTTGGTAGAAAGTAATCCCAAAAATAACTTTTTATTGTCAAATATTAAACAAATTCGTCCAAATATTATTCGTGAATATGGTAAAACAATTATCGATTTATTGAAGTTTTTACCGCCACAAGAAGAATGGCCTTTACGTATGGCACGTCCAATTCGTCATTCTTCTAAAGAAGTTTCAGATAAGTTAGATGCTATTATTGATCAAGTATCTTTAGAAACAACAATTCCAAAAGAAGTGTTGTTACGTAAAAAATGGTTCAATGCACTGTATCAACACATTGTATTTAAAAGTGATGAACAAGACCTTCCTGACTATTTACTGGGTTGGCGATATGATTTATTAACGAAACCATTAATAAATGCGCTTCATAATGATGTCGACTATTTATCAACTCAAATGAAAGTTTCTGTATAAAATATACACAAACCGTTCAAACTTATGTCATTTATACAAAATCTAGACTGATGCGTTAATAATCGTTAATGTTTCGGTCTTTTTTTTGTTGTATGCTTTATTGTGCGTTAAAAGAGTATTAATTCGAATATGTTGTGTTCAATCTACAAATCTAGCAAAAAAGATGAGATGTATCTTTATATTGCCCGTCCTGAAGTAAGCGAAAACGAAGCTGAAACTACAGATCCTTTAGAAGTTTTGCCTGAAGCAATGCGTACAGCATTTGGGCGTGCAACTTTTGTTATGGATTTAGAGTTAAGTGAATCTCGTAAACTTGCACGCGTAAATGTTTTGCATGTGATGGATTCCATTGAAACAAAAGGTTTCTTTATTCAAGTGCCGCCAGAAGGATTAATCAATCCAAATGCAGCTGCACCTGAAGGCTTGCGTGGTGCTTAATTTAATTCAGGAGTTGTGCCGTGGATAATTTTCTTTCAATGTTGGACGCAATTCCTGAAGAATCAATTGCTATTACTGTGTACTTACTCGGTAGTGTACTTGTTTTGGCGTGTTGGTATGGTATTGCAATACGACTACCTAAAATTTTAGGTGGTTTGAGTTGGATTGTGGTGTTTGCAGTATTGCTGACACCAACAGCATCGGATGGTAATAATGCCTCTATTGCGCCTGCATTTTTTGGTGTTGTTTTTGGGGTATTAACCAAAGATACGCCTTTAATTTTATTAAATGCCTCTCTTATTTTGTTTGTGATTGGTTTGGGAGCTGTTGTTGGTTATTTATGGACTAAATACAGTGCAAACAAAGCAGGCATCGAAAAGAGTACAAAAAGTTCGCCACTTTAAATTAAAAAAATAAGGTTTAGTCATGTCGGTTGATACGCAACAATTTTCGGGTACAGATCAATATATTGCTACAGATAGCTTAAAACTTGCTGTTAAAGCTGCACGTAGTTTGCAAAAGCCACTTTTAGTTAAAGGTGAACCAGGAACGGGTAAAACTTTGCTTGCAGAGCAAGTTGCATCGAGCCTTGGTTTAAAGCTAATGACTTGGCATATTAAGTCGACAACCAAAGCACAGCAAGGTTTATACGAATACGATGCTGTTTCACGTTTACGTGATAGTCAGTTGGGTGATGATCGTGTTTACGATATTAAAAACTATATTAAGCCGGGCAAACTTTGGGAAGCTTTTACTAGTGAAGAGCGTTGTGTTTTATTAATTGATGAAATTGATAAAGCGGATATTGAGTTTCCGAACGATTTGTTGCATGAACTTGATAAGATGTCTTTCTTTGTTTATGAAACAGGGGAAACCATTACAGCGACTCAGCGACCTATTGTGATTATTACCTCGAATAATGAAAAAGAATTGCCAGATGCATTTTTGCGCCGTTGTTTCTTTCACTACATTGAGTTTCCAAATGAAGAAACAATGCGTGAAATTATTGATGTACATTTCAAGAATATTTCAGCGACATTGGTCAATGAAGCTTTACAAATTTTCTTTCAATTGCGTAAAGTTCCGGGTTTGAAGAAACCACCTTCGACTTCAGAATTGATTGATTGGTTAAGTTTGTTAATGGCAGATGATATGCCTGAAGATGTACTTCGCAATGCAGATAAAACGAAGGCAATTCCACCACTTTATGGTGCATTGATTAAAAATGAACAAGATGTTCAATTGCTTGAGCGTTTAGCATTTATGGCAAGACGTTAAGCATTTTAGTTTTGAAAAACCCACGTTTAGCGTGGGTTTTTTGTGGTTTTATCTAGAAGAGATTATTTATTATTAGGAGATTAGGGTTGAATAATACTCAGAGAGTTCATCTGGTAAGCCTATAGTAATATCTTCGAATGGTTGAAATATATCTCTAGAATTATACGCATCTTTAACCTGCTTGTAGGACTCGATATAGCCTAGAATAGGATTTGGTTCAGCTAATAATTTGTAAACTTGTTTGGTCGAGTTCATATATTTATCTATTTGCTTTAAATGTATTTCAGAGTTTTTTAATTTTGGATTGATGTGTGATTCGTAACGCTTTACTAATCCAAAAAGGTCATCTATATCATCTAAAATATTGTTGACTAAAAATTGATATTTTAGTGAGAATTCGTCACCATTATTTAGACCTGTGAGAGAGGATGGTGATTGAGTTCGTAAAAATAATAATAAAGCATCAACATTTCTCTTCATTTTACGACTTAATAAATATATATCTTTTTGTTCAATTGATATTTTTTCTAAAATAATTGGCTTTCGCCAATCGTTATATAGTAATGAGGCAATATAAGCCGCTATTAATGTTGAAAATGCACCTATAAAGCTACCAATTAAAGTTAATGAGCTTAGTATAGGGGTTGGATTTTTTTGACATCCAAGATAAATAATAGAAAAAACAGTAGTAATAATAGTGATAGCAATTGAAGTTGCTAATACATTGCGAACTTTTAGTTTGATGTTAGACAAATTTATCCCCGAATTAATATTTTAGGTTTACCTTTTATATCAAAAAGTTATATACCATGTTTGGTAAGTATTTAAAATTTCGTGTCTAAATTAATTTATCATTTTATTTGAGTTAACTTCTCAATTAATTCATCCCTGATGAATACGTCCGTACATTCATTTGATTGTACATAATCAATTAAATGCTCAATAACTTCACTAGATATGTGGTCTAAAATATTCTTCTGTGCCAACATAAGTAAAGATTCTAAAACATGATCTACCAATTCTTTAGAAAAAAAAGGTTTTGTGGTAATGCGAATTAGTGCGCGCAAAGCTTCTTCGTAAAAATGATGTTGCATACCATATTTTGAAATTTGATAATTTAATCCATAGAGGTAAATAGTTTCTTCATAACAATATTCGGTATTTATAGGTTCTATGCAAAGTTGTTCACTTAATAATGCAATTTTATAAGCCAAGAAAAAGTGCTCATTTTCTGAATATAAAAGACTAACTTCATAAAGTAATTCAGCTTTAGTTGGATGGAAATTCCAACCTAAAAGCCAAGTGTTAATTGCATTGGCATGATCATTTAATTCTTTATAGATCATACCTAAATGCTTATAAGCTAAATACTCTTCATTGAAATCGAAAGAAATATCTTTAATCTCTATTCGTTTTTTAAACCATTCAATCGCTTTTTTAGGTTCTCCATGACTATAGTAAGATGTTGCACAATAATAAGCATAACGTGCTTTTAAAAATGAAGTGTTTGATTGCTCTAAAAAAGATTGTTCAAGTAAAAGGGCATCATTTAAATATTTATTGGGATCTTGGCTGCGGTCACCAAAATGACCAATCTGAATATAATAATCACCATCAATATTTGTTTTTGTATAATTCTTTTTAGTGATTATAAATGATTCATGGATAACGCTAATCCAGTGCCCAATATTATTTCTAACTAAGCTGTTTCGATAATAAAAGAAACCAGAGTTGTGTGCACTTTTATACTTTAAAGAGGCTTTGTTGCACAAAGGTTTAAAAGATAGCGTACTCTAAGTGAGCCAAATTTAAGTGGCAACTTGGGTGTGAGGGCGACCTAATTCTGTAAATTTATTCAAGACCGCTACGCGTGCATGAATCTCGTTCACCTGACTAGGAAAACTCCTTGCCGTTAATTTATCGCCTAATAATTTGATGCAATGCATCTTGGTTTCAACCAAACTTCGACGGTGATAACCAGACCATTTTTTCCAAAGCATTCTTCCTAGATGTTTAACTGTTTTCAATAAATCATTGCGCTCTATAGACCTTGCTTGCTGATCTTTCCATGGTTTTGCATTCTTTCTTGGTGGAATCACCGCATGTGCATCACGATCTAAAATGACTTGTCGACAGTGCTTTGTGTCATAAGCACCATCTGTATAGACTGAATCAATTTGCTCATTTGGTGGGATTTGATCAAGTAAATCTCCGAGTACTTGCGAATCACTCACATTATTTGTTGTAAGTTGTACTGCACGTATTTGAAGGGTTTTAGCATCTATACCAATATGCAGTTTACGCCATTGACGACGATATTCAGGTTGATGTTTCTTACGTTTCCATTCACCCTCGCCTAAAAACTTAAGGCCAGTTGAGTCTATTAATAGATGTAATCCTTCATGACTTTTTTGATAGCTGATCGCAATATCAATCTGCTTTTGTCTTCTGCAAATGGTTGAGTAATCCGGAGCTGTCCAATCCAATCCACAAAGTTTAATCAGACTTTGCACAAAGCCAGTGACCATACGTAAAGACAGACGAAATAAGGATTTAATCATTAGGCAGCATTGGATAGCTGCATCGGAGTAGATTTGATTTCGTCCTTGTTTGCCTTTTGATGAAGCATACCATTGCGTAGCAGGATCAAACCAAATGGCGATATTTCCACGATTAATGAGTGCTCGGTTATATGAAGACCAATTGGCTGTACGATAAATTTTAGGTGTAGGCTTATTCATTTGAAAATTATATTGTGGAATAAGCCCTTAGAGATAGGTTTATGCAACAAAGCCCTTTAAAGAATAAACATCTGCTGTTAATTTTTTAGGTAAACTTATTTGATTAATAAATCGGTCATCTGCATCAAAAAATAAAATATAGTCACTTTTATTTAGACAATACTGTAAAGCGATATTTCGATTGTGCTCAAAATTGATCCACTTATTTGAATGAATTTCATGGTTAAGATTATTTTGTTCAAAATAGTCTTTCATTACTGAAATAGTGTGATCTGTTGAGCCAGTATCACTGATAATAAATAAATCAATATTGATATTCTTTCTTATATTGTCAAAAGCATCTGTAATAATTTTACTTTCATTTTTAACGATCATGTTTAAGCATATAGTTGTCATACTTATCCAGTTTGATATTGGTGAGTAGTTTTTATAAAAATGAGTTATTGAGTTTTTATAGTGTAGCTGATAGAAAATGTATTTATAAAGTTTTTAGACAATAAAAAGCCCCATGGTTAGGGGCTAGTCGTATTTAGAATCTAAGTCTAAATACTGTAAGAGGCTCATCTCATACTAAGTCTATTAAAACATAGAATGAGAGAAAAAGCATTATGCAGACATTGCATCTATGCTTAATTCTTTTACACTTGGTTTAGCTTTTTCGGTATTAATTCCAAGTTTTTTAAATAAAATTTTGTCTTTGCCTTCACCTGCATTTGGTGTAGTTAATAATTTCTCACCTGAAAATAGAGAGTTTGCGCCTGCCATAAATGCAAGTGCTTGATCTGAGTCAGACATAGACTCACGACCTGCAGATAAACGAATATAACTTTTTGGCATAATAATACGTGCTACAGCAATACTACGAATCCACTCAGTTACATCAAGTTTTTCAACTTCTGCTAGAGGCGTTCCTTCAATAGGAACAAGCATGTTAATAGGCACAGATTCGGGGTGAATAGGGAGAGTAGCAAGTTCATGCAATAAGCCAACACGATCATTCTGATGTTCGCCTAAACCTAAAATACCGCCACTGCATACTTTCATACCCGAATTGCGTACAAAATCAATGGTGGTTAATCGATCATCGAAGGTGCGTGTGCTAATAATATTTGAATAATATTCACGAGATGTATCTAAGTTGTGATTGTAATAATCTAGACCTGCATCTTTTAAGCGTTCTGCTTGAGATTGGTTTAGCATACCAAGTGTCATACACGTTTCTAAGCCTAAAGCTTTCACTTCTTTAACCATTTCGAGAACGTAAGGCATATCGCGTTCGTGTGGATTACGCCATGCAGCCCCCATACAGAAACGGGTAGAACCTGCATCTAATGCTTGTTTTGCCTCTTCAATAACTTTAGTAACAGCAATACGTTTTTCAGCTTCAAGTTTTGAATCGTAATGTGCAGATTGAGAGCAATATTTGCAATCTTCAGGGCATTTACCTGTTTTGATTGAAAGTAGGGTGCTGACCTGAACCGTATTTGCAGGAAAATGCTGACGATGCACTTGTTGTGCTTGAAAGACCAAATCTAGAAAAGGTTGGTTGTATAAATCTTGAATTTCGTCACGCGTCCAATCATTACGAATCATTATTAAAGTCCATGATTAATTAATCTACAAATATCATAGCAAGATTTGAACCAATAAAAAGGCAATATAGACCAAGTTTGATAGTATCTATCGATGGTGAAATTAAATATTAGAAAAAAGATAAATGTTAAAATACTTACAAAATTAGTGTATTTTTCGCCTAATTACTAACAAAGTTATTTTTCTTTAATTTTAATTTTGCTGTGATTGTGATTGTATGTTTCGCATATATTGCAAACTTAGCTTTTAAGTGGAAAGGTGGTTTTATTCTTATAGTTTTTGAATATCGATGAATAAAAAATCAAATATTGTATTGCTTTGTTTGCTGTTCTTGAATTGCCCAATCAATATGGACTTGCACAATATCATCATGCTGTAGTTTACTTTTTTCTAAACTATCGATAATTGCTTGATTAAATGGTGCGTTACCTAAGCCAATTGCAATATTTCGCATAAAACTTTGATAGCCTGTTCTACGTAACGGACTACCTTCAGTTTTAGCTAAAAAGGTTGCTTCATCCCACTGCCATAATTCAAGTAAAGAAGCTTTATCTAAACCATTTCGAGGTTTGAAATCTTCAATAGGCGTTGTTTTTGCAAAGCCATTCCATGGGCAGATGAGTTGGCAATCATCACATCCAAATACGCGGTTGCCTATGCCACGGCGTAATTCTTCTGGAATAATGCCCTGATACTCAATCGTGAGGTAAGCAATACATTTGAGTGCATCAAGCATATAAGGTTCTACAATGGCTTGAGTTGGGCAAATATCAATACATGCAGTACAAGAACCACAATGTTTTGTAGTAGGCAAATCAAAGGGTAAATCGAGCGATGTAAACAATTCACCTAAAACAAAAAATGAGCCTGATTTTTTATGAATAAGAAGAGTATGTTTACCTGTCCATCCCATTCCAGCATTTTCAGCTAAAGATTTTTCAAAGATAGGCGCAGAATCTGCAAAAGGACGAGATTCAAAATCTCCCACTTTTTCACGAATGCGAGAAGCTAAAGTTTTTAAGCGACCCCGCATGGTTTTATGATAATCACGTCCACGTGCATAGCGCGCGATAATGGCAGAGTTTGGTTCATTGGGTACATAACGAGGCTTTGGTGATTCAACCAAATAGTTCATACGCACACAAATGATGCTTTTGGTATTCGGGACTAAGAGTGTTGGATTGGCACGTTTCTCTAAATTTTCTGCTAAAAAGTGCATATCCGCATGATAACCACGATCTAAATATTCTTGTAAACGTGGTAATTCTTCTTGAGCATCTGGACGTGCAATGACACAATCAGCAAAGCCAAGTTCTAAAGCTTGAGCTTTAATCCACGCCTTAAGCGCTTCAGGATCCTGTTGATTGACAGGAATTTTTTGACTGGCTGTGGATGATGTCATAATGAAATAAGAAGGAATAACAATGCATCAGCAAGTTTATCATAGCTACGATATACAAGCATGGGAACAGCGTTGGTTTGCTCGTCAAAATAGTTCTTATGGCTTAATGCAACAAGTTGCTTGGTCAATTTCACAGCGTCTTATATCTTTGTTTAATCACCATCAAGTTTCAAGTGTTGCTGTGTGTTGTGGGCAGGGGAATAACGCAGGCGATGGTTATTTGGTTGCTAAATATTTAAAACTCCAAGGAATTGATGTTGATATTTATACTGCTGAATTAGGTGATTCACAAGATTTACATCGTGCATATAAAGAAGCAAAAGAAGAGAAGATCAAAATAATATCAGGTTTTAGTTTTCAACATAAATATGACTGTTTTGTAGATGCTTTATTTGGTATTGGATTAAACCGTCAATTAGATGAAAAATGGCAAGAAGTGATTCATAGCATTAATGCTCAAAATGCTCTTAAAATTGCAATTGATATTCCTAGTGGTTTACAAGCCAATACAGGTCAGCCTTTGCCTTGCGCAGTGAAAGCAGATTACACCTTTACTGTTTTGGCATTAAAAGCAGGGTTATTTACAGGAAAAGCTAAGGAATATACAGGTGAAATAGACACTATTTCTCTTATTCCTTTAGATTCAAAAATTCATCCAATTGCTCAACTAGCATCAACCAATATCCATTTACCTGCACGCAAAGCTTTTGGGCATAAAGGCAGTTATGGTCATGTTTTAGTTGTGGGTGGGCATGCTGAAATGGGCGGTGCTGTTATTATGGCGGCTGAATCTGCCTTTGCGGCAGGTGCCGGAAAAGTGACAGTAGTTTGTGATGTACGGCATCATGTGGCTATTTTGGCACGATCACCAAATATTATGCTTAAAGATATAAATAGCCTAAGCATTATTGAGATTAAAAATTTACTTAGCCAAATTGATACTGTTTGTTTTGGCATGGGTTTAGGGCGTGATGAATGGGCTAAAAATCAATATAATTTGTGGTTTGATTTACTTTTGAAATCAAATTTAGACATTGTATTAGATGCCGATGCTTTGTGGTTTTTGGCGGAAAATCCACAACAGATGAATGATAAAGTTTTTTTAACGCCACATCCTGGCGAAGCTGCAAAACTTTTAAATTGCCAGGTTTTAGATATTGAAAAAGATCGAATAAAAGCCATTCATTCACTAAAAGAAAAATATAGTGGACAATGGTTGCTTAAAGGCTCAGGGAGTCTAATTTTAGAAAACAATAAACTCTGGATTTGTACTGCTGGAAATTCGGGCATGGGAACAGGTGGAATGGGGGATGTTTTATCGGGAATGGCCGCAAGTTTAAAAGCACAGTTTGATAGTGAAATTACCTTACATGAAATTGTAACTTTGCATGCTATTGCAGGGGATCGTTTAGCTGAAAATGGAATGTGTGGTATTCAGGCGTTTAATATGCCTAAGGCAATTTATGAAACGATAAATCGAAAAGTTAATACAAAGTAATTACATTGTAATCTAAATTTTATGGCGTGAAGAATAATGGATAAGTATGCGATTGTTTTGTTGGTGATTTTGTTGTGTATTGCACTGATTATGTATACACAAATGGATGGAGATTCATCCAAAAAACAATCATTTAAACAAATTATTCAAAACACTTTTCCTCAATTTTCTGTAATTGAGCGAAATGGAACAATGATGATTTGTGAGATTGATCATCGAAATGAGCTAGATGAACTGGTTTTTATCCGTATAGATTCTAATCAGCAAAAAAATATTCGCTTTAGTGGCAGAATACTGATCGCCACTTATCCTAAGCAACCCTCTATACGAGAAATGAAAAAAGATTTTGCACAACATTTAAAGTTATAAGTGCTCATAAATTTAGAAGCTGGAGTTATTCAATACCTAGTTTTAACTTTTCTGAATTTACTTTGGATTTAAAAGCTTCAAAGACTTCCCCTTGTTGGCTTAATAATCCCTTTGTTTTGATAAGTGATTCAGTTTCTCCATTGGCGGTTCGTATTTTTATAGTTGCCTCTTGAGCACTGATAATTCTGTCAATAATGTCGTAATGTGCATAATGATTTTGCATACTTAACTTATTACTACCATCTAAATTTTCACTTAATATTGTTCCTTTTTCAGTATTTAAAATTATTTCTTGTCCATCAATAAGAATAGATGCGGAGCTAATATTGACATGTGATTGTGCAACATGACTTCTTAATTGTAATTTTTTAGGTTCACTAGAATTCCATTTAGGGGTGACAACAGCACACATTTTTTTCAAACAGGCATTTTTTTTAGGCTCTATAAAGACAACAGTATTTACGCCATATTTTACAATTTGTGGAGCTTCATAATTTTGAAGATAAATTCCAGAATGAGCATAACTTGAAATAATGAAAGGCGTTGAAAGCAGTGCTAATAAAAAGAGATGTTTCATTTTATTTATCCTGACAGATTCAATTTTATTTTTATGTTTGAATGTTTATGCTATCAGGTTTTAATCTCTATAAATTATTACTTTATTTTTCAAGAATTTTTACCTTCATGTATTCATAAATGAAGGCAATTTTATGTGATTTAAGATTATCTACGGCGGCTAGAGCTTCTACTTCGACCACGTGCCATTCCGCCAAGAGCATTTAAAACTGCAAGTTTACTCATGCTGCCAGAGGCATGTGCGTGACAAATTGCAGCAGCTAAAGCATCGGCAGCATCGGCTTGAGGTTTAATACTTAAATCGAGAAGTTTCATCACCATCATTTGAACTTGTTCTTTATCTGCAGCGCCATAACCAACGACAGATTGCTTGATTTGGCGTGCTGTATATTCCGCAACTTTTAAATCCAAATTGGTAAGGGCGGCAATGGCAGCCCCTCTAGCTTGACCTAGTTTTAAAGCGGAATCTGGGTTTTGTGCCATAAAAACTTGTTCTACAGCTGCTTCGGTAGGACCATGGAATTTAACAATACGATCAATTCCAGCAAAAATTCGCTTTAATCGCTCAGGCATTTCTGTTATTTCAGTACGAATTGTTCCTGCATCAATAAAGCGGAGCTTTGAACCTTCATGTTCAATAATACCGTAGCCTGTAAGGCGAGAACCTGGGTCAATACCAATAATTAATGCCATGAATTTATAAGGATAATATAAGGATGTAATATGAATATTATAATAAGGGCAATGAATATGGTATGTATTTTCATAAAAGCTTGAAGTAAAGAATAATTCTTGAGCTGATCTGAACTTTTTGCTGCTTTAAATATTAGATTTTTTAAATTATTTAAAAAAAATAGGTCATGATTTAATTTAAACCCTTTAAAAATTTTAGAATGCCCATATTGTTATAAAAACGCATCAAAAAAGCTTGATAGTAGTTAAGCAGTTGATCGGTAAACTTTATTTATTTTATTGAGATCAGATTAATTTTCATGAAATTATTTCTTATTGTATTAGCAGGCTTAATTCTAGAAGTTTTGGTATGGATTGGCGTAGGTGACCTAGTTGGCAGTATGTGGTATGTCTTCTTCTGGTTTGTTGCTGCATTTTTTATTGGCTTGAATATGATCCGTAAATATTCAGCTGGTGTAATGCCACAGATGCAACAAATGCAAATGGGGCAGATGGGCGCAGATCCTGCTTTAACAGGAAATTTACCTAAAATTATTGCTGGTTTTTTATTGATGATTCCAGGTTTAATTACAGATGTGATAGCTGTACTTATTTTAATTCCTGGTGTGCAAAATATCTTTAAGCAAGCGATGATGAACGCCATGATGAAACGTCAACAAGCCATGATGAATAAAATGATGGGTGGCATGATGGGCGATATGAATGGTATGGGCGGTGCTCAAGGTCAAAATCCTTTTGCAGATATGATGCGCCAGATGCAAGATATGCAGAATCATCAAGGTGGTCATGATTCTACAATTATTGAAGGTGAGGCGCGTGAAGTTACACCTGATGCAAAAAAAATTGGCATGAAAGATGTTAAAGATGTAAACAATTTCAAAGATGTTAATTAATTGTAAGTAGAAAGTTTATAATACTTAAAGTATATGAAAGTCCAGCTTAGCAAAGTTGGGCTTTTTTTTAGTGTTAAATTTGATTTATAGGATATTGTATTTACCAGTTTTATGTATATATTAAATAGTATAAAAGATAAAGGGGGAGGCATTGTGTTGACAAATAATAATCTATCATGGGGACATGGTATTTACAGTATTGGGGCTAATTATTTAACAAGTGTTTTGGAGAATATGCTACAAAACCAATGTGATAGCGTTAAGTTTGGAGAAACTGGAAGGGGGATATCACCGCATTACCAAATGGAAAGTGATAATGTTAAGATCACATTTAATGGTCTTAATCATAAGCGACATGAGTATGATGTGTTTGATGAAAAAAATATTTCGGTGAAATTTAACCAAGATGATATTAGGGAAGCAATTCGAGTTGCTAACCTTATAAATTAAAATATGCTGTAAAAAAGGGACGTTTAAGTTTCTTTTTTACAGTCCTAGACAGAGCTTGGCATTAATAATTTTGGTTTAATCATACTATTTTTAAAAATTATAATTAATTAAACGATTGTTGGTACAGCTAGCATTATAATGCTTAGAACCTATTTGCTTTGATAGAAAATGTCTTTATTAATCACGATTTGCTTACTTCACTTTATTGCTCAATTAAGTCCAGGTCCCGATGTTTTACTTATTGCAAAAAGTGCAGCATCTACAACACGTACAAATACATTAAAAATTATTTTAGGTATTTCTGTGGGTATTGTGGTTTGGGTAGTTTTAACATTACTCGGCTTTACAGTATTAATACAACAGTTTCCATGGATTCAACAGGTTTTAATGTTTATCGGGAGTTTATTTTTAGCAAAAATGGGCTGGGCGATGTTGCGAGGTGGTTTAAAGTTACTTAAAGAAAAAGTACAAATAACAGAAGAGATGGTTGTAGAAAAGAAGAAAGAAAATTACTTTTTATTGGGACTGTTTACGAATCTTGCGAATCCTAAAACATTAATTTATTTTAGTAGTGTATTTTCCTTAGCATTAAGTGCAAATGCCGGAGCGTATTTAAAATCTCAATTGGCTTTCATTATTCCTATTCAAACCTTTATTACATTTGTAATCTTAATGATGATTGTATCGCAACCTAAAATTAAAGATGCTTATCAGCGAGCAGGTGCATATATCGATGTATTATCGGGCTGTTTATTTTTAATATTCGCAATTGTGCTGTGCTATGAAGCTTTTGCTATGTTTTAATCACTTTTTTGTTTAGATTTCAAATGCTCTAAAGATGAGGGAACAATGGTTTCCTCTTTTTTTTGTGTATTCCTATATGTATTTGGCTGTAATGTTGTTTCGGTGTTTTCTGAGCCAAGGTATTTGCGACTTCGATTTGCTCTTTCTCTTAAACCACCTTTCTTAATTAACTGAATCATATTTAGCTCCTTTACAGTGGTGGATTGTACACCTAAATTCTAAACTGACATATTTGTGTTGTTATGTAAAAATTAATAAATGAAACTTGATGATTAATTAATAATCAAATATTGTTATTGAACACAGCTAGTTAAACTGTGTAATAAAAATAAAAAAAGAAAATAAAGAGAGTGAGGAGGTTCTATGTTATCTACACAGTATCGTTGTGGCTGCTGTAATCAAGCGGTTACGGCGTCAGAAAAAGAATGTCAAAATTGTGGTTCACATAATATTAGAAGCCCTTATGGTTTTTGGATTTTTTGTTCGATAACTTGTTTGGTGCTTGTCGTTATTCTTAAAATGACGCAATTATATTTTACAGATCACAGAGAAATACCAATAACACACAGTATTGTGCAAATCATTAGTGATAAGCACAAATAAATATGAAATAAAAAAGCCTGCATAAATGCAGGCTTTTTCTAGAAAATCTAAAGATTAAAGACCAGCAGCAGCTTTTAGTGCTTCAGCTTTATCTGTTTTTTCCCATGTAAATGCAGTATCTGAACCTTCGCGGCCGAAGTGACCGTAAGAAGCAGTTTGTTGATACATTGGTTGAATAAGATCAAGCATGCGCGTAATGCCGTATGGGCGTAAATCGAAATGTTCACGAACCAAGGCAATAATCAAATCTTCAGATACTTTAGCAGTATTGAATGTATTGATTGAAATAGAAGTAGGCTCAGCAACACCAATTGCATAAGACACTTGAATTTCGCATTTATCAGCAAGACCTGCAGCAACAATATTTTTTGCTACATAACGACCTGCATAAGCAGCAGAACGGTCAACTTTTGATGGATCTTTACCAGAGAATGCACCACCGCCATGACGTGCCATACCACCGTAAGTATCTACAATGATTTTACGACCTGTTAAACCACAATCACCTACAGGGCCACCAATTACGAACATACCTGTTGGGTTGATATGGAATTTAGTCTCTGCATGGAACATTTCAGCAGGAATCACTTTTTTCACAATTTCTTCAATTACAGCTTCTTTTAATTGAGACTGAGTAATAGAAGGATCATGTTGTGTTGAAAGTACAACAGCATCTAAGCGTACAGGTTTACCATTTTCGTATGCAAAAGTGACTTGGCTTTTTGCATCTGGACGTAACCAAGAAAGTGTACCTTGTTTACGTAGCTCAGCTTGTTTTTCCATTAAACGGTGTGCGTATGAAATAGGCGCAGGCATAAGCACATCAGTTTCACGACTTGCGTAACCGAACATTAAACCTTGGTCACCAGCACCTTGATCTTCAGGTTTTTGGCGGTCTACACCTTGTGCGATTTCTGGTGATTGTTTACCAATCATATTTAGAACGGCACAAGTAGAGCCATCAAAGCCAAGATCTGAATGGTGGTAACCAATACCGTTTACAGTATTACGAACAATTGCTTCAAAGTCGACATTCGCAGTTGTTGTGATTTCACCAGCAAGTACTACCGCACCCGTTTTTACAAGCGTTTCACATGCAACACGTGCATACGGGTCTTCTTTTAAGATTGCATCCAGAATTGCATCACTAATTTGGTCAGCCATTTTATCAGGATGGCCTTCGCTTACAGATTCTGAAGTAAATACAGCGTACTCGCGCATAAGTCCTAACACAGTTAAATTCTAAAGTTGCAATATAGTACAACTTCTTTACATTGTGGACTAGTTTAACTTATCGAAAAGTATTGAAATTGATCTAATATTTAATCAATTTAATTGATATTGTAATTTGTAATACTGATAAATAATAAAAATATTGTATTTCTGCGTAATCATTACTTTTATTAATAGGAATAAAGTAAAGCATGCTAAAAAATTTAAAAATGACTTTTATGCTAAAAAATAGGCTGTTTTTTAATCTTTTGTGTATCTAATGGATAAATGTTGTTTATCACACTTTACGCTAGGGTATTTTTTTAAGACAATAGACCTATCTTTGAATTTATATTCATTTTAACTTATTTAAACGCTATATCTGGATACTACCTATGACAACCCCGCTTAATGAACGTCGTATTGCAAATGCAATTCGTGTATTGGCAATGGATGCTGTGCAAAAAGCAAACTCAGGACATCCTGGCGCTCCAATGGGGATGGCAGATATCGCTG
Organism: Acinetobacter sp. FY683; assembly: GCF_059515885.1. Classification (NCBI taxonomy): domain Bacteria; kingdom Pseudomonadati; phylum Pseudomonadota; class Gammaproteobacteria; order Moraxellales; family Moraxellaceae; genus Acinetobacter; species Acinetobacter sp. FY683. The sequence continues at coordinate 72,758 of NZ_JCAKNA010000012.1, forward strand.
ACGTAGTTTGGCGTGAATTTTTAAATCATAATCCATCAAACCCACAATGGGCTAACCGTGACCGTTTCGTATTGTCTAATGGTCATGGTTCAATGCTTCATTATGCATTGTTACATTTGACGGGTTATGACCTTTCTATTGAAGATTTAAAATCTTTCCGTCAATTACACTCTAAAACTCCAGGTCATCCAGAATTAGGCTATGCACCAGGTATTGAAACGACAACTGGTCCTTTAGGTCAAGGTATTGCAAATGCTGTTGGTTTTGCACTTGCTGAAAAAACATTAGCAGCTCAATTCAACAAAGATGATATTAAAGTTGTTGATCATTTCACTTACTGCTTCCTTGGTGATGGTTGCTTAATGGAAGGTGTTTCACATGAAGCATGTTCATTAGCCGGTACTTTAGGTCTTGGTAAATTGGTTGCTTACTACGATGACAACGGTATTTCAATTGATGGTGAAGTGGAAGGTTGGTTCTCTGACGATACAGAACAACGCTTCTTAGCTTACGGTTGGCAAGTTCTTAAAGTTGATGGTCATGATAACGATGCTTTGCGTGCTGCAACTTTGGAAGCAAAAGCTGAAACGACTAAACCAACCATCATTATTTGCAAAACAATTATTGGTTTAGGCTCTCCAAACAAACAAGGTAAAGAAGATTGTCACGGTGCTCCATTAGGTAACGATGAAATTTCTTTAACACGTAAAGCATTAGGTTGGGCAGAAGAAGCATTTGAAATTCCTGCTGATATTTATGCAGCATGGGATGCTAAAGAGAAAGGTAAACATGCAGAAGCAGAATGGGATAAAACATTCGCTGCGTATGCTGAAAAATACCCAACAGAAGCTGCAGAGTTAAAACGCCGTTTATCTGGTGATTTACCTGCTGACTTTGTTGCAACTGCAGATGCTTATATTGCTGAAGTAAATGCAAAAGCAGAAACAATTGCTACACGTAAAGCAAGTCAAAATGCAATTCAAGCATTTGCACCACAACTTCCAGAAATTCTAGGTGGCTCTGCAGACTTAGCTGGTTCTAACCTTACACTTTGGAAAGGTGCTCAAGGCGTTCAGGAAAATGCTGCTGGTAACTACGTTCACTATGGTGTACGTGAGTTTGGTATGACTGCAATTGCAAATGGTGTTGCACTTCATGGTGGCTTCATTCCTTACGTTGCAACATTCCTTATGTTTATGGAATATGCGCGTAATGCAGTACGTATGTCTGCATTGATGAAACAACGTGTGATTCATGTATATACACATGACTCAATCGGTCTTGGTGAAGATGGTCCAACACATCAACCTGTTGAGCAAATCGCATCTTTACGTGGTACACCAAACTTAAATACATGGCGTCCATGTGACACTGTAGAGGCTTCTATTTCGTGGAAGTCTGCATTGTTACGTTCTGAAGGTCCAACAGCATTAATTTTCTCTCGTCAAAACTTACCATTCCAAACCCGTACAGATGCTCAAATTGCTGATGTTGCGAAAGGTGGTTATGTTCTTGCGAAAGAAAAAGGTGAATTAAAAGCAATTATTATTGCAACAGGTTCGGAAGTTTCACTTGCAATGGAAGCTCATGCACAACTTGAAGGTGTGCGTGTTGTTTCTATGCCGTGTGCTGAAGAATTTGTTAAGCAAGACACGGCTTACCGTGAAGCTGTTCTACCTGCTGCCATTCGTGCACGTGTAGCTGTTGAAGCTGCACATGTAGATTACTGGTGGAAATTTGTTGGTTTAGATGGTCGCGTAATTGGTATGACAACTTACGGTGAATCTGCGCCTGCGAAAGATTTATACCAACACTTTGGTATTACAACTGAAGCTGTGGTAGCGGCTGTAAAAGAAATTACTGCTTAATATTTTAAGCATGAAATAAAAAACCGCCTCAATTGAGGCGGTTTTTTATTTTGGTAATTCATTGACTATTTTATTAGAAAAAGCATCTACATCCATTATCTCATGTTCAGGTTTACCTTTTCCTGCTAAGTCTCTAAATATTTTCCCGAAAGTACCTTGGTTGCCAATACCAATATATTTTTCCGATTTATAATTTGCAAGTTCTACATTGTGGGCTGTAATCGTAGCATTATATTGAAGTTCACCAGAGGCATAATTACCTACAAGTACCTCTTTACCAACTCTAGAAAAACCTTCGCCCATAAATACACGTTTGTGATTAATTTCTAAATTTAAATGAATTGGCATGACTGTGTTTTCATCAGCAAGCATATTTTTTTCTTTTAATTTACTTTCAATTTTTTCTTTATAAAGAGTTGTCATACTTTCCTGATTTAAATATTTAGGTCGTTCCATACGACTTGTTAAATTTACTCTTAAATCATTAATTTTATACAGTCGAGGTTGAATGTTTTCAACCGTTTCAGTGCTTTTATACGGTTTGTAAAATTGAGTTGGCTTAGAGTGAGTTGTCATGCTAATTGATGAAAGAACTAAGGCAGTTGAAAAGATAATTTTTTGATTAAACTTCATTTAAGACTTCTTTTATGTGGTAGTAGAGAAATATTGGCACATTATTGTTGAGTTTATAGTCATTATCTCGTATTTCAAGCGCAGTTTATATCATTTGAAATCATTGAAACACAGAACACGTTGCAGTTTTTATCAATAGGTATATAGTGTGCCCATTCATTCGGTAGTAAATGCTGTTTAAATGCGATAAGTGAGGAAATTATGAGCCTGTATGATCAAATAAATGATGAAATCGTATTAATGGATGCTGGTGAGCAAAAGTGGATTGGGCAAGATTTAGAACTTGAAGCTATGGTAGCAGTAGAATTAATGCTACAAGATTTGCAAGAAGAGAAAGTTCTGAAAGTGCGCCGTAAAAACCATGAAAAGCAAACTGGAAACAAGCTTGTAGATAGAATTTTAGTTGAAAAGCTGTAATGGATCATTCAAAGCCCCAAATTATGGGGCTTTTTATATGTTGATATAAAGATTTCTCCTCATATTTTATATCGTATAAAAATAATTCAAACTTAATCATCATTTATTTCTTGTCAAAATTTACTTCATTTTTGAAGTGAAGATGACAGGCTCGTCTATGAATCTCGCTTTACTCATAATCGGCATTTAATGATAATACAAAGAGAATTATTGCAAATATGCAATTATAGTTTAGGTTGAATAAAAGGAATAAGCTCATCATGTTTGTAAGATTGTTCTATACATTAAGAAAATATGGTGTGCCTGTTTCAACACGCGAGTTAATAGATTTAAATCAGGCTGTAGCAGAAGGTCTAGTATTTGCGAATCAAGAGGAATTTTATCAACTTGCTAAAACCATCATGGTTAAAGATGAGCGTTATTTCGATAAATTTGACCGTGCGATGAAAGATTATTTTGATGGAATTTCAACATTCGATTTAGATGATTTACTTAATCAAGTTCATAAACTCCCAAAAGATTGGTTCGATTTAGAACTGATAGAAAAGCATTTAACGCCTGAACAACGTGAAGAATTGAAAAAAGCAGGCTCACTTGAAGAATTGATGAAAATGCTTGAAGAGCGTTTACGCGAGCAACATAAAAAGCATCAAGGTGGTAACAAGATGATTGGCACGGGTGGTACATCACCATTTGGTGCTTATGGGGATCATCCTGAAGGTGTGCGTATTGGTGGACCTGGACGTAAACGCTCTGCTGTAAAAGTATGGGAGCAACGCCAATATCGGAATTTAGATGATGAGCAGATTCTTGGTACACGCCAAATGCAAATGGCATTACGTCGTTTGCGTAAATTTGCCCGTCAAGGTGCAGCCGAAGAGCTTGATATTGATGGCACGATTCGTGAAACTGCAAAGCAGGGTATTTTGGATGTTCAACTTGTACCTGAGCGTCGCAACCGTATTAAGGTCTTAATGTTGTTTGATATTGGTGGATCTATGGATTCGCATATCGCTCAGTGTGAAAAGTTATTTAGTGCCGCTAAAACGGAATTTAAAACTCTTGAATATTTCTATTTTCATAACTGTTTATATGACTATGTGTGGAAAGATAATATTCGTCGATCATCTTCACGTATGAATACATGGGATTTGTTTAATACTTATGGGCGAGATTACCGTGTCATTGTCGTTGGTGATGCAAGTATGGCACCTTATGAACTACAATCTATAGGTGGCTCGGTTGAATATATGAATGATGAAGCAGGGCATGTTTGGCTACAGCGTTTGCGTCAGCATTTTGAAAAAACAGCTTGGTTAAATCCTGAAGAAGAAAGTTATTGGCAATATACACAGACCATTGGACTTATTAAGCAAATTTTTGAAGATAAGATGTATCCAATGACGCTCAAAGGTGTTGAAGATCTAACAAAATATCTTGCCCGCTGATTCCAAACATTTATACGTGGTTTTATCTAGAGTGATTAGAGATTTTCTCAAAATCGTTTTATGATAAAACCACTTTTTTATTGATATACATTGAAAGTTTAAGGATCGTTATGGATCATCAAATTAATGGCATTGCTTTGCCAAATGAAGATGGATTTTTTGGTAATTACGGTGGTCAATTTATTCCGCCTGATTTGAAACAAGCAATGGATGATATTAACGTTGCCTATCAAGAAATTCGTAAAACTCCCGAATTTCAAAATGAATTAAATGAATTATTTGCACATTATGTGGGGCGTCCAAGTCCATTGTTCCATGCAAAGCGTTTATCTGAAAAATTGGGCGGTGCTCAAATTTATCTAAAGCGTGAAGATTTAAACCATACGGGTGCACACAAAATTAACCATTGTTTAGGTGAAGCATTGCTTGCTAAATACATGGGTAAAACTAAAGTGATTGCAGAAACAGGTGCAGGTCAACATGGCGTGGCATTGGCAACAGCGTGTGCACTTGTGGGTATTCCATGTGAAATTCACATGGGGCAAGTAGATATTGAAAAAGAACATCCAAATGTTGTGAAAATGAAAATTTTGGGTGCAAATTTAATTTCTGTAACGCGTGGCACAGCAACTTTAAAAGATGCTGTGGATAGTGCTTTTGATGAATATTTAAAAGATCCGAAAAACTTCATTTATGCGATTGGCTCAGTGGTTGGTCCACATCCTTTCCCAATGATGGTGCGTGATTTCCAATCTATTATTGGTGATGAAATTAAAGTTCAAACCAATGAGCGTTTTGGTGCAAATCCTGACTATGTTGTTGCATGTGTGGGTGGTGGTTCAAATGCCGTTGGTGCATTTACTGCATTTTTGAATGAGCCAAATGTAAAGCTGGTGGGTGTGGAACCCGCTGGTCATGGGCTTGATACAAATATGCATTCAGCGACTTTGACGTTAGGTAAGCCAAGTCAAATTCATGGTATGGCATGTTATGTTCTTGAAGATGAGCAAGGTGAACCTTTACCTGTGCATTCAATTGCATCTGGTTTGGATTATCCAGGTGTGGGGCCTCAGCATAGTTTATTAAAAGATTTGGGTCGTGTTGAATATACAACGGCAACAGATCAGGAATGTTTAGATGCTTTTATGACACTTTCACGTGTAGAAGGTATTGTGCCTGCACTAGAAAGCTCACATGCAGTAGCATGGGCAATTCGTGAAGCAGGGAAGTTGCCTAAAGATGTAAAAATTGTTGTAAATGTATCGGGTCGTGGTGATAAAGACTCTGACTACGTTGCAGATAAATTGGGTTTGAATTAAGTTTTGACGTTAAAAAGCCCTGAAAGTTTCGGGGCTTTTTAATATGTTGTTTCATGCATCTTAAGCAAGTGACACAGTAGGAATCATTTACTGATAATGAAAACAGGTTATTTTGAACAAATAATCAACCCGAAATATATTGCTGTAACTGATCAATTAACTTTTTCTGGTCATCCATTGCTGTTTTAACCAAATCCCCAATTGAAATGAGACCAATGAGCTTTTCATTTTCAACAACAGGTAAATGACGTAAATGCTTATCTGTCATTAATTTTAGACATTCTTTCACGGTTGTAGTTGTCTCTACTGTTAAAACTTTGGCAGTCATAATTTCACTAACAGTTGTATCTTTAGAGGTACGTTCCATAAGTATAACTTTGCGTGTGTAATCACGCTCAGACAGAATACCTACAACTTTGTCGTTATCATCAGTTACAACAAGTGCACCAATACCTTTTTCAGCCATGAGTTTAATTGCTTCAAGTACGGTTGCATTTGGTTTTACGGTATATATAGCAATATTACCTTTATCTTTTAAAACATGTGCTACATTGCTCATTAAAATTTATCCTCTTCTCATTGTTCTTGTGGTTTACTTCAACTTAACGTGAAATCTTATAAATACAAAGACATTTATCGTCAGAAATTGTGAATATTAAATATGCCCTTGTATTGTTTATATAAGCATTTAATGTTGCTACGCAAGTAATTTATCTGGATTGTTGAAGAAAAAATATTTCATTAGTTGCGAGCTAAATTTAAATTTTTGATGGTTCGAGTCGTATAGCGTTGGCGTTACATTTAAGCGGGCTAGCGTAGGTAATAGGGATTTTTGGAAGTCCTCAGGTGGAATTCTACGTGGTATGTAATTTGGCCAATTTTTTTGAGAATGTATTTGTGCTTGTGAGCAGCTTAGCCAAAAGGGGAAGATATGATGTTCTTGGTCGGACGTCATTGCCCAACCCTCATGATATAAACCCCAAAGTACGCCACAATACATCATCGATTTTAAAATAGTGATTTTTAGAAAAAAATCTTTGGGTAAAGGATCTAATTGATTCACCTTGTACATAATCATTCTTAGTTGTTTGTTTGACTATATTGTAAAGGCTACTAATGACAGTATTGTTTAAGCTTTGCGTAAAATCGTAAAATTATATGAAAAAGGTAATAAAAAACGCCACCTAAGTGACGTTTCATTATGCTTGCATGGTGGCTAGGTTTTGCCAGAATTGCGCTTTAAGTGAATCACGTTCTACGCGGAAACCTTGATAGTAAAGTTCTGCTAAAAACATTGCCGCTTTACCATGCCCAGCTCGTGCTGCACCTTCCAATTGTGAGACTGCTTCTGAAAAGTTCATTTCGTATTGGATTGTATTTACCGCATCTGCGTAAACATGTTCTAAGTCTTGTTGAGAGAATTGTTGAATCATATATAACTCCTTATTGTAATTATGTTCAAACTATAAAGACCAATCTTGAGTCTTTAGATATTTTTAACACTCTATTATTAAACTATTATTACAAATTGCTTGAATTGTCAATCAAATAACCTTGAAAGTCATATTAATTTAGGTTTAAATGATTAAATAATAATCGTATGTGTGATGTATGAACGATTTATTAAGTAATTATTACAAAAAAAGAGGAATAAAAATGGCACCAACAATAGATGGACTTTCTTTAGATTTACCGCCAATTAAAGCTCAAGTTATCGGTTTAGCACAATTACATCGAAAACAATTAGATGAGGCGATTTATCATAACGAATTACGTTTGGGGGATTTTTGTCTTGCACAAAGAAAACGTGTTTATGATTATACGCGTGAATTAAATGTTGAGCAGCGAGCAGAGTTTTATCAAACCTATAATGATGAATTACAGCGTTTAGCGATAGACGAGAATCCACATCATCATGAAGATGAAAATTCAACTTATGTCAAAATGATGTGCGGTGTATTGTTGATTGTTGCTGTTGTCTTATATTTTGTTTTCCTAGCACCAGTTTTACATTAAATATGGTTTCGGGCTCAATTTTAGCTAGAAATATAGATAGAATTGAGCTGAATACCTTGAGAATAATATAAGACAACCATAAACTACCTCTTAATCGAGGTAAGTCATGTACAGTAAAATTCAAAAAATTAAGCAATTTTATGCTCAGTTAAGGCTTGAGCAAATTTATAATGCATTCATTATCTTTATTATTTCAATTATTTTGCTACTTTCGACAGTTGCTTTGTATCGTCCTATAGATACAGATAGATTTCAGCAAATTAGAATGATAGCTAGTCAACCGATATATCCTGAAAGCCAAGAAATGGCAGAGCGTCTATTACAGCACCCTAAAATTATTTTTGGTCAATATCTTCGCCTAATGCATGCTCATCAAGTGGAAGTTGGTAAAGCAACTGAGCTTCCTGCTTTGTCTATTGAGGATCGATAGGGCTTATCTTTGGGTAAATCTATGTAAATCAATACAACGTAAAACTATATGGTTTATGCTAGACTTTCATTTTTATTTTAATGCAGTGTTTTTAGGGATTCGGCATGCAACAGCAATCTAATGGGCAGAGTAAGTTTTTAATTGATGCTGACATCGGTGATGACGATGTTACTTTACCGAATTTACCTTCAATTAATGTGCCTATTGTTGAAAAAGTGCCAACAGTAGAAAGTGTTTCGACAGAAGTTGCACAAGAAGAAGCAAAGGCAAAAGGTGGTTTCTTTAGCCGAATGAAAAACGGCTTAACCAAAACACGTAAAAACCTTGCCGATGGTATGGTTAATATTCTCATTGGTGGTAAAGAAATTGATGATGAGTTATTAGAAGAAGTTGAAGAGCAGTTGCTTGTTGCTGATATTGGTGTAGAAGCAACGAAAACGATTATTGCAAACTTAACGGAACGTACAAATCGTGGAGATTTGATTTACTCGCACTCTTTATATAAAGCATTGCAAGAAGAATTAGTTGCTTTATTAGAGCCACGTGTAAAACCAATGCATATCGATCCTAACAAATCGCCGTATGTAATTTTGGTAGTGGGTGTAAATGGGGTTGGTAAAACAACAACCATTGGTAAATTAGCAAAACGACTTCAAGGCGAAGGTAAAAAAGTAATGCTTGCGGCGGGGGATACTTTCCGTGCAGCGGCAACTGAACAACTTCAAATTTGGGGTGAGCGTAATGATGTTGCTGTTGTTGCACAAGGTCATGGTGCAGATAGTGCTTCTGTTATTTTTGATGCTTTTGAAAGTGCGCGTGCAAAAGGGGTAGATGTTCTGATTGCAGATACTGCTGGACGCTTGCATAACAAAGGTCATCTTATGCAAGAACTTACTAAAGTTAAGCGTGTGATGCAAAAAAGTGATGCTACAGCACCACATGAAGTGATGTTGGTTGTAGATGCAGGTACTGGGCAAAATGCAATTAATCAAGTTGAAATGTTTGATGAAGCAGTTGGCTTAACAGGTATTACGATTACTAAGTTGGATGGTACGGCAAAAGGTGGTGTATTATTTAATATCGCAAGTCGTACACATGTGCCTATTCGCTTTATTGGGGTGGGTGAAAAGATTGATGATTTACGTCCATTTTCAGCTAAATCATTTGTGGCAGCACTATTTGAAACAGATAAATAAAAAATATTTATTTTTAAATAGATTGTTGGTTACATCACATAAACTCCGCTAAATGCGGAGTTTATTGTTTTTGAGCTAAGTAACTGTTTTAAAAAACATCAGTCGCAAGTTTTATAGATAAGTAATTGAAAATAAAGTTATTACAATAAAGATTATATTCATGCCGATTTTTGGGGAAAAGAAGGTAATGGCATTATTAGATAAAATTGGTCATGTTTTAACGTCGGATATTACAAAAGACTTTAAGTTGAAGAAGAAAAACAATGAATCTGAAGATACGCTTACGTTTATTGATCAGCTTAAAAAGCGACGGAATGTTAATCGACTAGGTAATAAGATTCGCTTTAGCCAAACTTATATTACTGAACTTATTCAAGAGTCTGTGCGTAGCTGTCCTTCGGCACATAACTCACAAAGTACTCGTGTTGTGGTTTTGTATGGGAAATCACATTCTAAATTTTGGGGTATTGTGAGAGATATGCAACGTAAAATAGTTCCAGATCATATATTTGCAGGTATTGCAGTTAAAATTGATCAGAGCTTAAAGGCGTATGGGACTGTTTTATTTTATGAGGATCAGTCTGTAATTAAGAAATTACAAAAGAAACGCCCTTTTGATGCGGATGAATTTCCAATCTGGTCTGAACAAACCTCTGGAATGGCACAATTCGCCGTATGGACAGCATTGGCAGATTCAGACATGGGTGCTTCCATATTGCATTACAATCCAATTATTGATGAGGATGTTGCACAGGCTTTTGATATTGATACCAATTGGAAGTTGCGAGCTCAACTTGTATTTGGTTCTATTGAGCAAGAAGTGGATGAAAAACTACATATAGACTATCAACAACAATTTAAGATTTTTTATTAATTTGAATGAGTAATCGAGGTGCATATAATTGATATTTTATGTGCCTCATTATCATAGTTAAATGTTTAAATATTGATAGATTGTTCTATTAATAAAACACAATGTAATGAAATTGGGTATTTATCTAAAAATTAAAAACAATAAAATATGTTTAACGAATAAAGCTTGATCTTAAGATCAAAGAGGAACTTTAATGTCATTTTTAAAACATATAGAAAAACGCCGTACAATTTATGCAATTGGAAAAAATTTAGAACAAACAGATGTAGAAATTGAAGAAATAATTCAACAAGCAGTACGCTTAAGTCCATCATCATTTAACTCACAAACTTCACGTGTGGTGACATTGTTTGGTGAGTCGCATGCTAAATTTTGGAATATTACGTTAGAAACTTTACGTAAAATTGTACCTGTTGATGCATTTGCACCAACAGAAGCTAAAATTCAAAGCTTTGCTGCAGGTAAGGGTACGGTCTTATTTTATGAAGATCAGGCTGTAGTTAAAGGTTTACAAGAAAACTTTGTAGCGTATGCAGATAACTTTCCAATTTGGTCTGAACATTCGACAGCAATTGCACAGTTTGCTGTATGGACAGCGTTAGCAGAACAAAATATTGGTGCATCATTGCAACATTACAATCCAATTGTTGATGCGGAAGTTGCAGAAACATTTGATATTCCAGCGCATTGGAAGTTACGTGCCCAGCTTGTATTTGGTTCTATCGAAGCGCCTGCAGGTGAAAAAGCATTTATGGATGATGCAGAACGTTTTAAATCATTTAAGTAGTATTACTTAATCGGAAAAGAGTGCTAAGGCACTCTTTTTTTATTTAAAAATAAAGTGATTCATCATTGTAATGAAAGTGTCATTAAGCTCATTCATAGTTTCGACAAACTTAAAATGATGAGATATGTATTAATGAAAAAAAGATGGTCTGTTTTTGCAACTTTACTCATGATGAATATACCTGCATTTGCTGCAATTACATTAACTACACCAGAAGAAATTAAAGTCGCGGCGATTAATGGGCAGGAAGTGAATAGTGGTATCTTTAGCTCTAAGAAAAATTCACATCAATTAAAAGTAGGTGAAAATGTAATTTCTGTAAGATATACCCAATATTTTGAAGAAAATAAAAATATTGGAACTCATGAAATTATTCGATCAAATATCGTAAATATTAAAACGCCATTATTAGATGATAATCAGAATTACGTTTTATCACTTATAGATAATCCACAAAATGTAGATGCAGCTCGAGATTATGCAAAGCAACCAATATTTGGTTTATATAATAGTAAGAATCAATTATTGGTAAAACAACAGGGTGCTAAGTCATCAAATTTGGGAGTTGTGAGTAATTTATTTGTTGAAGGTGAATTAGCAGGTAGAAATCAAGTAATTTCACAACCATCACCTGAATACACTGCTCAAGCGAATCTGAACTCTTCAAAAAATGAAGAACGGTCAAATTTAAATATACAAGATCAACGCTTAATTCAGATTTGGAAAAAATCTACAAAAGCGGAAAAACAAAAGTTTATGACTTGGCTTGCAGAGCAATAAATAATAACGATATGAAAAGCCACAGATGATGTGGTTTTTTTATATAAAGACATTGATGTGGATATTTTTTGGTCGATTTTAACGGTGGTTTTGCCTTAATTTGGATATTTTGTATGAAAAGTAATCATGTGAATGGATTTTTATGATTTTATTTGAAAAAGGGGTTGCTCTTGTTTTGAAACTGTATAGAATACGCAGCACACGAACGCAATGCATGAAACGAAACGTTAAGTGGTTGGGTTGGTCTTAAAGCTGACGAGGCTTTAAGAAGATCATTAAGAGATTATGAAGAACAACTTGTGTGGATTTTTACTGGTTGATCAATCGAAATTATTTTCATTGATTTAATGGTAGAAATTACTCGAAGTTTATTTGAGAAATATTTGTCAGAAAATTGATGAGCCAAGATTGGTACCCTTTAAAGGTACTACTGATTTTAAACTGAAGAGTTTGATCATGGCTCAGATTGAACGCTGGCGGCAGGCTTAACACATGCAAGTCGAGCGGGAATAGGTAGCTTGCTACTGATTTCTAGCGGCGGACGGGTGAGTAATGCTTAGGAATCTGCCTATTAGTGGGGGACAACAGTTGGAAACGGCTGCTAATACCGCATACGCCCTACGGGGGAAAGCAGGGGATCTTCGGACCTTGCGCTAATAGATGAGCCTAAGTCAGATTAGCTAGTTGGTGGGGTAAAGGCCTACCAAGGCGACGATCTGTAGCGGGTCTGAGAGGATGATCCGCCACACTGGGACTGAGACACGGCCCAGACTCCTACGGGAGGCAGCAGTGGGGAATATTGGACAATGGGGGGAACCCTGATCCAGCCATGCCGCGTGTGTGAAGAAGGCCTTTTGGTTGTAAAGCACTTTAAGCGAGGAGGAGGAGCTCTAGATTAATACTCTAGATGCTTGGACGTTACTCGCAGAATAAGCACCGGCTAACTCTGTGCCAGCAGCCGCGGTAATACAGAGGGTGCGAGCGTTAATCGGATTTACTGGGCGTAAAGCGTACGTAGGCGGCTTTTTAAGTCGGATGTGAAATCCCTGAGCTTAACTTAGGAATTGCATTCGATACTGGGAAGCTAGAGTATGGGAGAGGATGGTAGAATTCCAGGTGTAGCGGTGAAATGCGTAGAGATCTGGAGGAATACCGATGGCGAAGGCAGCCATCTGGCCTAATACTGACGCTGAGGTACGAAAGCATGGGGAGCAAACAGGATTAGATACCCTGGTAGTCCATGCCGTAAACGATGTCTACTAGCCGTTGGGGCCTTTGAGGCTTTAGTGGCGCAGCTAACGCGATAAGTAGACCGCCTGGGGAGTACGGTCGCAAGACTAAAACTCAAATGAATTGACGGGGGCCCGCACAAGCGGTGGAGCATGTGGTTTAATTCGATGCAACGCGAAGAACCTTACCTGGTCTTGACATAGTAAGAACTTTCCAGAGATGGATTGGTGCCTTCGGGAGCTTACATACAGGTGCTGCATGGCTGTCGTCAGCTCGTGTCGTGAGATGTTGGGTTAAGTCCCGCAACGAGCGCAACCCTTTTCCTTATTTGCCAGCACTTCGGGTGGGAACTTTAAGGATACTGCCAGTGACAAACTGGAGGAAGGCGGGGACGACGTCAAGTCATCATGGCCCTTACGACCAGGGCTACACACGTGCTACAATGGTCGGTACAAAGGGTTGCTACCTCGCGAGAGGATGCTAATCTCAAAAAGCCGATCGTAGTCCGGATCGCAGTCTGCAACTCGACTGCGTGAAGTCGGAATCGCTAGTAATCGCGGATCAGAATGCCGCGGTGAATACGTTCCCGGGCCTTGTACACACCGCCCGTCACACCATGGGAGTTTGTTGCACCAGAAGTAGGTAGTCTAACCGCAAGGAGGACGCTTACCACGGTGTGGCCGACGACTGGGGTGAAGTCGTAACAAGGTAGCCGTAGGGGAACCTGCGGCTGGATCACCTCCTTAACGAAAGATTGACGATTGGTAAGAATCCACAACAAGTTGTTCTTCATGAAGATGTATCTGAGGGTCTGTAGCTCAGTTGGTTAGAGCACACGCTTGATAAGCGTGGGGTCACAAGTTCAAGTCTTGTCAGACCCACCAAATCTGATTACCTAAGCAATTAGTACAGAACACAGAGACATCGAATCTATATGATAAGCTGGGGACTTAGCTTAGTTGGTAGAGCGCCTGCTTTGCACGCAGGAGGTCAGGAGTTCGACTCTCCTAGTCTCCACCATACATTAAAATAAGTTGCTAGATTATAGAATTTAGTAAAAGAGATCGAAGATCTTGTTTATTAAGTTCTGTGATTTATCACAGCGTCTAGACCTGACGAAGGCTAGATTAATCATTAACAGAATATATTTGAGTTGAAATAATTTGTTCAT
>NZ_JCAKNA010000013.1:0-76153 GCF_059515885.1 Acinetobacter sp. FY683
TAGGGTCTGTTGACATTTGCTGTGCAAAAAAAATAGCGAGAAAGTAAAATTTAATCGCCAAACCAAATCTACTCCTCGCTATGCCTCGTACAATGTTGACTGATCAACACTGGTCTAAGTTAGAAACTATTTTCCGTAATTTTCGTATTTATCTCAAACAAAATCTTCGTAATTTTATTGAAGCTATTCTTTATAGAATCCGTACAGGTTGCCCATGGCGGGATTTACCCGCCACTTTTGGAAAGCCAAACTCCATATTCAAGAAATTTTCTAGATGGTCGAAAGATAATAAGCTATTAAAAATATTTAAGTTAATTTCATCTGATGCTGACCTAGAGTGGATATTTATTGATGCTAGTCATGTGAGAGCTCATCAACATGCTACAGGAATTAAAAATCAGGCTATTTCAAAAAGTATCGGTGGAAACAGTTCTAAAATTCATTTGGCTGTTGATGCTCATGGGAACCCTGTTCAGTTTCTAATAGAGGATGGCACGACCCACGATGTAAAAGTGGCACCTAAATTAGTTGATAGCCTCTACCTAAACGAGACAGAAACTCTATGTGCAGATAAGGGTTATGACTCTGAATCCTTGAGAGAACAGATAGAAAATACGGGTACTCAAGCCAATATTCCTAAGAAATCCAATACACTATCAAATCATGATCATATGGATTGGTATTTATATAAAATCAGGCATTTAGTTGAGAATGCCTTTGCTAGATTAAAGCACTTTAGAGGCATTGCCACACGCTATGATAAGCTAAAGCAAAGCTATGAAAATTCTGTTGCCTTAGCTTGCATCTTTATTTGGTTACCATTATGAAATGTCAACAGCCCCTACTATCTTCTACTTTAATAAATTTTTCTTTACCCGTTACAACAATGGTATTCCCTTGCTGATAAGTCTTTAAAATATCGAAGTACTCAACCTTTAATGTCGTGAAGTTTGCTTGGAAAAATTGTTTTACACCTTCTTTTCCCTCAAAATGTAAAGATGGCAATTTTTGTGTACCATGGTGAATCCAAACTGAATCATCCGATACTGTTTCTACTGCTGCATCTACATTTTGCTCAGCAAAAGCTGCATACATTTTATCGAGTGTTATTTGTTCTGCTGTTCGGCTCATTTATTTACCTTTTTATCTGTTTTTAATGATGTAGTGAGCATACGATTTTTATACTTTTAAAAGCACTATCACGAGTGATAGTCTAATTTTTACCAATATTTAAGTACTGTTTTATTATTAACACTGAACATTTATAATTTAATGACTCCTCGTAGATAGCTTTTAATCTTCGCCCACCCATTATTATGCTTTAATATTCTTCTAATAATCTTAATTAATTGGGGGAATAAGTGGCTAAGTTTTTGAATACCAGTGCAACTAACTTTTTTTTAGAAGAGCTCATTAAAAATGCGAAAGAACGCCTTATTCTTATCAGTCCATATTTAAGATTAAATGATCGCATCAAAGAATTACTTGAAGATAAAAACCGACTAAAAATTGATATTCGTATTGTTTATGGCAAAAGTGACTTGCATCCAGATGAAATAAAATGGATGCAAAAATTAGATTATGTCCGCTTAAGTTTCTGTAAGAACTTACATGCAAAATGCTATTTAAATGAATCTGAATGCATTATTTCAAGCTTAAATCTTTATGAGTTTAGCCAAGTCAATAATAATGAAATGGGTATACTCGTTCGAAAATATGAAGACAATGATGTCTTTAAAGAAGCCTATGAAGAAGCTCAGCGCATTATTCGTATTAGTGATGAGGTTAGAATTACATTAGATGAAGTAAAAGCTGAAACAAGCGCTGATGAAGATATAGAAACAGAAAAGCAAACCGCTACTTTTGAAAAATTAACAACCTCTAAATTAGCGGCAAAACATAAATTGAAAACAACAGAACTATTAGAAAAGCTTGTCGAAAAAAATTTACTTACCCTAAATGAAAATGGAAAACACTACTTAACTGACTCAGGTAAAACCATTGGTGGTGAATTCAGAGCAAGTCAATATGGTGGCTATTTCCTATGGCCTGAAAATACTGAACTTTAATTTCCAATAATCCATAAAAAACCGTACAAATGTACGGTTTTTGATCATCTAAAAAATTAAACCACCAAATCGGCTAAATTACCTTTTTGCTCTAACCAATCTTTACGGTCACCCGAACGTTTTTTCGCAAGTAACTTATCTAACAAACCTGCGGTAAATTGCATATCGTCTAAATCAAGTTGAACCAAACGACGTGTATTCGGGTCTAATGTCGTTTCACGAAGCTGACTTGCGTTCATCTCACCCAAACCTTTAAATCGAGTAATTTGAGGATTCTTTGTTTTACACTTTTTCAAAATACCTTCAAGTTCAGCATCATCTAAAGCGTAATGAACTTCTTTTGCATCATCAATTCGGTACAACGGCGGCATAGCGACAAATAAATGCCCTTCTTCAACCAATGTCGGGAAATGCTTCACAAACAGCGCGCATAACAAAGTTGCAATGTGTAAACCATCCGAATCGGCATCGGCAAGAATACAAATTTTACCGTAACGAAGTTCTGAAAGATCATCACTGCCAGGGTCTACGCCAATCGCAATCGCAATATTATGAACTTCTTGAGATGCCAAAACCTCATCTGATGAAACTTCCCAAGTGTTTAAAATTTTGCCTCGAATTGGCATAATGGCTTGAAAGTTTTTATCACGTGCTTGTTTAGCAGAACCACCTGCAGAGTCACCTTCTACAATAAATAGTTCAGACTCTTCCAAAGTATGTCCCACACAATCGGACAATTTACCCGGAAGTGTTGGACCTGAAACAATCTTTTTACGCTCTACTTTTTTCGCTGCTTTTAAACGACGACCCGCTTTGCTAATCATCATTTCAGCCAATTGCATGGCAACTTCTGAATTCTGATTGAGCCATAATGCAAAAGCATCTTTGGCAATATTTTGTACAATACCTGAAGCTTCACGGCTCGAAAGTCTTTCTTTGGTTTGTCCTGAAAATTGTGGCTCTTGAAACTTTAAAGACAGAATGTAATTCACGCCATCCCAAACGTCTTCAGCAGAAAGTTTAAGATTACGTGGCAACAAATTACGTAGTTCACAAAATTCACGTATTGCATCTGTTACGCCCGAACGTAAGCCATTTACATGCGTACCACCTTGTGCTGTAGGAATTAAGTTCACGTAGCTTTCTTGAATACTTTCGCCACCTTCCACATTCCAACAAATGGCAAACTCAGCACTTGAACGGTCAGCTTCACCCGTTGCTACAAATGCAGGATGTGGAACAATTTCACGATCTTCCAATTCATCCATCAAATAGTCGACTAGACCATTTTCAAACTGCCAAACAATTTTTTCATCGTTAATTTGGTCTACATAAGTAATTTGTAAACCTGCAGCCAATACTGCTTTTGCTTTTAAATTATGCTTTAAGGCTTTTAGAGCAAATTTTGGTGAGTCAAAATATTTTGCTTCAGGCCAAAAATGAACACTCGTTCCGCTTGCACGTTTTGGTGCTTTTCCTTCTAAAACTTCAAGTGGCGCAACAGGTTCACCCTGTTCAAACGCCATTTTGTAAAGATTGCCTTGACGCTTCACTTCAACTTCTACACGGGTAGATAAGGCGTTTACCACCGAAATACCAACACCATGTAAACCACCTGAAAATTGGTAATTATCTGTACTAAATTTACCGCCTGCATGAAGCTTAGTCAGAATAATTTCAATACCGCTTTGCCCATATTCAGGATGAATATCGACAGGCATACCACGACCATTATCATCTACAGATAATGAACCATCTTTATAAACAGTTACCGTAATTTGGTTAGCATGACCTGCAAGTGCCTCATCGACAGCATTATCAATAACCTCTTGTGCCAAATGGTTTGGACGAGTGGTATCTGTGTACATGCCGGGACGACGGCGTACTGGATCTAAACCAGATAAAACTTCAAGTGATTGAGCCGTATATTGAGACACGTTGTACTATTTCCTTTATTTTATGCTGTCCGATAAAAACTGCAGTGCCATTGGGATTTTAGTTTTAAAATCATCCATTGCATGATTTCCATTGGATTCGCTAATGAGCAAAGACCGCTTATAATAGCGTTCTGCTTCACGATAATCCAAAACTTCATCGCCTTGTTGTAATAACACCAATATTTTGTCTGCATCTTGCACAAACGGTACAGCAAGTTGTTCTAAATCGATCAATTGAGCCTGATTTAAAGTCCATTTATCACAGACTTTGTACGGAATCTGCCCATCCCCAAATAAATCTTTAAACAGTTGCCATGGTCGCATAGCAGGATTAATTAAAACAGCAGGAACAGCAAACTTTGCGACCAACTGCGTCGCGTAAAATCCACCTAAACTGCTTCCAACAATTACAACATTGTCTAAACTCTTTATTAAACTTTCCATTTTTTTCATGACATCTAAAGGTGGCATGTTTAAATCTGGTAAATGAATCTGAATATTTTGTTGTTGTTCCACATAATCTTTCAACCACTGTCCTTTCATAGAGAGCGGTGTGCTTTGAAAACCATGTAAGTAAATAAGATTCATCAATTTTTTGCTTATTTCTTCAATTAACTTTAAACTATTTTATGTGATAATCATCACAAATGTTTAAATTTGTATTTTAAATATAATTGTCAGACAAAATAGCTCAAAAATAGTAATCGTGCCCTGTATTTTTAAAGTTGAGATAAAAAACCTCTCAAATTGTAGAAATTTATACCGCGATCATGACTAAAAATAAAGCGTTAATAAAATTATCACCTTATGAGGTGTCTAAATATGCCCAGTTTAACCCCCCTACATGAAACATATTGTAAATGGGATCGTACACCTCCAAGTCAAGCAGACTTATTGGAAGGGGTCGCTCAGGTTGTTAGCACACCATTTAATAACATAGCACGTGAACTGATTCAAACCATCCAACATGAAGTCATTTCAAGTGTTTTTGGCATAAGCCGAAAACAGTCGACTCAGTTAAAAAACAACTCAAATATTCAAAAATTTTATAAATATTCTTTCGATACGGTTCAAAACTACGGTAGCCAATATATTGCACCGGGTTTACGTCAAATTATTACCAAGTTTCCAACATTACATGCTTCACCATTAAGCCCTAAACAACATTATGTTGTTGGCGCCTTAAATGGCATTTGTGGTGATTATTTATTAGAACAGCATAATCCCATTGGTTTACCTATGGTCATTTATGATCACTATGGAAGCGTACAGAAAGGTGAGCTCACTGGACATGTTGTGTTATTTATACATGGTTTGTGTATGAACCAT
Source organism: Acinetobacter sp. FY683 (assembly GCF_059515885.1). NCBI lineage: Bacteria > Pseudomonadati > Pseudomonadota > Gammaproteobacteria > Moraxellales > Moraxellaceae > Acinetobacter > Acinetobacter sp. FY683. The sequence continues at coordinate 5,336 of NZ_JCAKNA010000013.1, forward strand.
TTAGATTGGTCAAATCATCAGTTTGGCGGTATTGGTGAAAAACTCTTAGCACAACGTGACCATAACACCATGCTGTATTTAAATTACAACACAGGTCGTCGTATTTCATCGAATGGACGTAGCCTTGCAAATACATTAGAAGACCTAATTCAACGCAACCCCCAAATCACCAGTTTAAGTTTAATTGGACATAGTATGGGTGGGCTTGTTGCACGTAGCGCCTTATTTTATGCAAAGCAAAGCTTATACTCATGGCTTAATTTGACTGAAAATTTGGTGTGTATTGCATCACCTCATCATGGAGCTGCACTAGAACGTTTCGGTTTTAGTATTCAAAATAAACTCGGTCGATTTCCAATCGTCAAAATTTTTGGTCATTTATTTAATATTCGTAGCAATGGTATTTTAGATTTACGCCATGGAAGTATTCGAGATGATGATTGGGAGTACAATCATGCCCGAATTGGCTTTGTAGATGATCTAAGAAAGCCTGCTCCCCTACCTTCGCATATTCGAGCATATTTAATTGCGGGCTCTATTGAACGTGAAAAAAAGAATCCTAACTCTCGCCACCTTTTTGGTGATTATTTGGTAAGTATACAAAGTGCATTGGGTGAACATTCAAACCCACGTTTACAACTGAATGTAGCAGATTCACATAAAGCTATTTTTTATGGTCTAAATCATTTTCGGATTCATCACAACTCAAGTGTTGCCGAACAAATCGCTCTTTGGTTCTATCCATTTCAGCAAGAAGGTTCTGACGCTCAGGTTCATGAATATTTTATTAATTTAGATCACTATGAAGGTATTGCCTTAACCTAAAAATATATTAATAAAATCAGAATAAAAAAGGCCAGTTGGAACTGGCTTTTTTACATTTCTGAAAATAAGTGTCTTAAACATTAAGCAGGATATTTTCTAAATAGCTGCCACAAACTAACGAACGTTAAAACAACAAAAAATAGAAGTGACCAAACAGGTAAAGACTGTCCTAAAAATGTCCAATCAATAACAGCACACTCTCCAGAACCACTTAAAACCTGAGATAAAACAGATTTTAATGGAAGTGCATCAACTAAATAATCTAAACCAGGACCACAGCTTGGTACTTGATCTGGTGGCAAGTGTTGCAACCAAACATGCCTTGCAGCAACACCAGCAGACCATAAAATACCTAAGGATCCAAGCAATGCATAAACACGCTTCATAATATTTGAAGCTGGATTATGAAGAAATGCAATAAGTGAAATTACCCCTAAAGCAATTAAGCCTATGCGTTGAAATACGCATAGTGGGCAAGGCTCTAAACCTTGCACATGTTCTAAATATAAAGCGAATGCCATACCAATGACGCTCGCCAAAAATAAAAAACCACTCACGAAGCGATAACGACTCCAATTCATGGTAAATCCTCTTTAATTTTTATCGAAATTGAGAAAGATATTCCTCAAAGCTTTGAGTCGTATCTTGTTCCAGTTGTTCTTGCTTTTCTAAAGAAACTTGTGCAACTTCTTTGAAATAAGCCGATGTTTTTTTACTAAGCTGATGTTGCTCATAAGCTACCGCATGTTGTTGTGCTAAATAACTACCAAAGCTCCAAGTACCACCATATTCCACAGTATCTTCAATCATTTTGGCAGATAAAGTTTCATCGACTTCATTAATTCGAGCTTGCATCACTTGCAATGCTTTTGAATAAGTTTCCGTTTCGTAACTCGTATCTAATAACTCAGCAAATGTTTGCATCTTCTCTAGATACGTGCGGCTCCAATCTTCAATAAAATATGATTTTCCATTTTCCAAAATTGTCGCATTTGGTGCACGACCACGGTTCACGACTTCTGTTTGGTTTTTTTCAATCACATCTTGTTCTTGCTCGAGTAGTTCAGGGCTCTCTGAGAATAAACAATACAATGCTAAGACTTCTAAGAAGCCCGCTGTAGTTTCATCAATACCAATTGGACTATACGGATTCACATCTACTGCACGAAGTTCCACATAACCAATACCACGATTTGCCAATGCTTGAGATGGTGTTTCACCCTCTTTCGGCACTTGTTTTGGACGCACTAAACTGTAGTATTCGTTTTCAATTTGAAGAACGTGATCATTAATTTGTAGTGGTTTACCATCGGCATCATTTAAACCTAAATGGCTAAATGCCTTGTATGATGTTTTTACTGCTTTTTGTAAACCGTTTAAGTAATCAGGCAAATTATTGTAGTGAATACCTAATTGCTTTTGAGCAGAGTTTTGATAACCGAAACGCCCCATACGCAATGCTGTTGCATAAGGCAAATACAATGTTCCTTTCAATAACGGTAGCAATTGATGCTCACGTCCTGTCATAAAACATTTGCACACAGAAGGACTTGCACCCACCAAAAACATGACCAATGGCGTTAAACGAATAAAATTACGAATTAGACCCAAATAACGGTGACTACGATAATCTTGAGCGCTTAGTGCTTTTAGTTTTTCATCTACTTCATTTATTTGCAGTGCTTCAAATAATTGCTCAGGGAATGATAAATTATAATGAACCCCTGAAATCGTTTGCATACGGCGACCATAACGCACCCCTAAGCCACGGCGATATAAAGTTTTAAATAAACCAATATTTGATGTGCCGTATTGTGCTAAACGAATACTTTCATCGGAATCATCTAACATACATGGCATAGAAAGAGGCCATAACTTCTCACCATTTTCTAAATGCTGATGTGCAACAGCATGAATATCTGTTAAATAATCTAAAGTTTCTTGAATACTCTCTTTAGGAGGCGTAATAAACTCCATTAAAGCTTCAGAATAGTCCGTTGTAATGTGAGGATGCGTCAATGCCGAACCCAACGCCTTAGGATGTGATCCTTGAGAAAGGAAACCGTTACTTTGCATACGTAAAGTTTCACGTTCTATGCCACGCAACATCCCTTTGAATAGCGAAGATTCCACCCAAGTCGGTAATTGGTCTTGAGAGGTCGATTCAGGTTGACTCATTTCTATCTCGCTTTTGGAAGAAACTACATAAATAAAATCATAAGTTTATATCAATATACTGAGTTTGAGTTACTGCTTCATACAAGCTGTCTACTTTTCACCCAAAAAAAAGCATATATTTTTCGCAAATTTTTATCACAAACTTACCCTTTTAGACATATAAAATTTGTGTTTCTATACACTAATAAATGATAAAGAGTTATAAAAGTTATGAATTATCAAGAGATTTTAAATTTTTGGTTTAGTGAAAAAACTCAACCTCTTTGGTTCGCTAAAAGCGATGAATTTGATCAATCGATATTTAAAAATTTTAAAGATATTCATCAACAAGCTGCTCAATCAGAATTATGGCATTGGCGTGACACAGCAGAAGGGCGTTTGGCTGAAATTATTGTCTTAGACCAATTTTCACGTAATTTATATCGCGATTCAGCTCAAGCCTTTGCTCAAGATGCTTTAGCACTTGCACTTGCTCAAGAAGCAATTCGTTTAGGTTTAGACCAAAAACTATCTGAAGATTATCGCAAATTTTTGTATATGCCATTTATGCATAGTGAATCAAAAGTAATACATGAAGAAGCATTAAAACTATTTCAAGATTTAGGAAACCCGATTAACTTAGACTTCGAAATTAAGCATAAAGTGATTATTGACCGTTTTGGTCGTTACCCACATCGCAATGCCATTTTAGGTCGTGAATCGACTGCTGAAGAAATTGAGTTTTTAACACAACCCAATAGCAGTTTTTAACCCTCTCCCCTTGCTGTTTAACTATCCACCGAGGAGGTATAGCATGAAAAAAATACTCATTGGCTTAGCCCTAGCAACCACACTTACCATGACTGGTTGTGCGACATTATCAAGTAAACCACGTACATTCGATCAATTGGGTCTGTTTTCAAATACACAGCTCAATGCAAAAACATACCGCATTAGTTTTGTCGCAGACTCCAATATGAGTTATGGCACAGCAGAAGAAATCACCCTAGTGAAAGCGGCTCAAACAACTCTAAAAAATGGCTTCCAATTCTTTAAAGTCATGGATGATCCGAGTAACCGTTCACAAAAGCCACCTCGCCAAGCCGTGGTTTATCCAAATCCACCAATGTATGGTCCAGGTTTTTATCGTCGTCATCCTGCATTTTGGCATGATCCATTCTTCGACACTCCGCAAGTAGTCAATGTAGAACCTGCTCAAGTTTCTTATACAATTGAATGCTTTAAAGACCAAAAATCTGCGCCACAAGATGCATTTGATGCCAAACTCATCTTACAATCTTTAGGTCAGAAATATGGCTTGAGCGTAAATGGTGATGTCTTACAACCTGAACCACCTGCGTCTGCCAAATAACCTACGGAACATATATGGCTATACCAGATCGAGAAATTTCACCAAGCCTACAACGTAGTAAAAAATTTGCCACTTGGGCACTTTTAACTGCTGTTTTTATTTGGTTGGTGCTCATGGTGACTGCAAAATTAGTCCCCGAGTATGTCTGGCTCATCCACATTTTAATGCTCTCTGCTGAAGCAGGCGTTGTGGGTGGGCTTGCCGACTGGTATGCCATTACCGTGTTATTTCGTAATCCTTTTGGAAAAATGCCCATTCCTAAATTTTTACGTGATCACACCGAAATTATTCCTCGAAATAAAGCACGTATTGCAGAATCGATGGGTCGTTTTGTTCAAGAAAATTTTCTATCTCCACAAGTTGTAGAAAAAAGCCTGAGTAATACAGACCTTTCTTTGGCTGTAGGGAAATGGCTTGCTAACCCACAAAACAACATTCAAATTACACAGGCTATTCAACAAACTGCACCCAAAGTTTTTGAATTTATTGGGCAAGAACAAATCGCACATTTTATTCAATCGAACAGCGTGCAATGGGTCAAAAATACAGACATCAATTATTTAGCAAGTGAAATGCTGCGTGCTGTTTTAGAAAATGATTTCCACCAAGATGTTTTACAACGTGGTTTAGATGTTGCGCATGAATGGATGATTCAACATCCTGATCAAGTGCAAAGTTTGACCAAACAAATGTTTAAAGAAATTGGTGTATGGAAAATTGCTAAAGGTGCAAGTTTCTTTGGTTTAGATGTTCAACAACGCTCAATTGATTCTTTAGTACAAAAAATTGAAGCGATGTTGTCCGATGCCGATCATCCTTGGCGTATTAAAATTGAAGAACTTGGACAGCAACTGATGTTGCAACTGACCGACAAAAGTAGCCCTGCAAGTATCAAATTAAATGAAACTAAAAACTCATTACTCGAAAGCCCACAAGTCCTGAACTTTATTAGCGGTGCCGTGGTTATTTTATGTGATGCCATCAAAAGTGATTTAGAAAAATCGAATTCAGGAATTGCTGAGAATATTCGAATAGCTATTCAACAAGTCGGCGAAAATATTGTGTCTAATGATGCTGTTCGTCAGTTATTAAATGAAAAGTTAAGTGGCATCGCAATTAATTTATCTGATCAATACAGCGAAAAAGTCATTCGATTTATTAGTGAACGTATTCATGAATGGGACTCGAGTGAAATGATCGACAAAATTGAAAATGAAGTCGGTGGTGATTTGCACATGATTCGTGTAAATGGTGTTGTTGTTGGTGCATTTATTGGTTTGGCTTTAGGAATTATCCGCGCCCTTGTAGATGTACTTTTATAACGCTATTCAGTCAATTTTTTGATGTTTTCTGCAACTATTTAGAATACGTAATTCGTGCCGACCGTGCTATTTTTAGCCTTATGATTAACTTAACAGTTTAGTGCGGTCATGATCGAAATCCAATCCAAACTTCCTTCGCAAGGTGTCACCATTTTCAGTGTCATGTCTGCCCTTGCGCAACGCTTAAATGCCTTAAATTTATCTCAAGGATTTCCTGACTTTCCCGCACCATCTGCGTTATTAGAAGAACTCAGCCAAGCCACACTCAATGGTTTTAATCAATATTCATCAGGTGATGGATTACTTTCATTACGTGAACAAGTCGCAACTCAATTTTTAAATCGCGATCACCTTCAACTTGATCCTATTTCAGAAATTACGATTACACCAGGGGCAACCATTGGCATTTTCAGTGCCATACAAGCCATTGTACATGCAGGTGATGAAGTCATTATTTTTGATCCAAGTTATGACAGCTATGCACCAAGTATTCAATTAGTCGGGGCAACGCCTATTCATATTCCACTCAATGCTCCCACGTTTTCGGTCGACTGGAATCAAGTAAAAGACGCCATTTCTATAAAGACTAAAATGATTATTGTGAATACACCACATAATCCCACAGGAGCTATTTGGTCAAAGCAAGATTGGCTAGACTTAATTGAACTGATTCGAGACACCAATATTGTTGTTCTATCCGATGAGGTTTATGAGCATTTAATTTTTGATGGGCAACAACATTATTCTGCACTGTCATTTCCTGAGTTACGTCACCGTAGTTTTGTAGTCGGTTCTTTTGGAAAAACCTTTCATGTGACAGGTTGGAAAACAGGATATTGCATTGCTTCATCTGAATTAATGAAAGTGTTCCGACAAATTTATCAATTTGCCAATTTCTGCGGTGTAACACCCGTACAAGTTGCTCTTGCAAACTTCATGCAAAAGCATCCTGAACATATTTCGGAACTTGGCTCTTTTTACCAAAGCAAACGTGATTTATTTAATTCAGGCATCACCCAATCGCGTTTTAAATGGACACCATCTTTTGGGACATATTTCCAAAATTTAGACTACAGTAATATTCGTCCAGATTTGAATGATGTTGAAATGTGCCAATATTTGGCTGAAAAATATAAAATCGTATCGATTCCTGTATCTGTTTTTTATCAGAAAAAACCCCAAGATTTACGTCTTTTACGTTTTTGTTTTGCTAAAAAAGATGAAACGCTGATACGTGCAGGTGAAATCTTATCAAGTATCTAAACATCAACAAAAAATATCTATAAAATTAAGCCTTTGTTACTGAACAACTAAGGCTTTTTTTCTCAAATTCGGCTACTGTTACAACTCAATCACAATCATAAAAATACCGAGAGCCCACTTTTTCATGTCCAAAACTCAGCAAACTTTAGTCACTCAGCCCAATTTATGGAAAACTTTTTTAGTTTTTCTATTGCCCCTTATTATGACTAATATCTTGCAAAATCTTTCGGGCACAATTAACACGATTTTTGTGGGGCAAATGCTTGGTGTTCATGCCATTGCGGCTGTTGCTGTATTTTTTCCAATTCTATTTTGTCTACTTGCCTTTGTGATTGGCTTATCTTCAGGTGCAACCGTACTTGTTGGACAAGCTTGGGGAGCACAAAATATTGAAAAAGTAAAAAATGTCGTTGGTTCTACCTTATATATGACCCTTATAGGTGGAACAGCCATCGCCATTTTAGGTGTTATTTTTGCCAAGCATATTTTACTTGGTTTAGGTCTTGATGATGATGTTATGCATCTTTCATTGCCTTATGTTCAATGGATGCTTGCAGGTAGCCCACTACTCTTTATTTATATTGTATATACCTCTATTTTACGTGGTGTTGGTGATAGTAAAACTCCTCTTTATGCCTCTACTATGTCTATTGGCGTTGGTATTATCACAACACCTATACTTATTGGTGGTTATTTGGGTTTCCCAAAATTAGGAACGCTAGCACCTGCAATTGCAACGAACTTAGGCATGTTCACTGTTCTCATCTTTTTGACGGTTTATCTCAACAAAATAGACCATCCATTAAAACCAGACTTAAAACTTATTAAAAGCATTCGCCATCACCGTCAACTTAGTAAAGTGATCCTTAAACTGGGTATTCCCACAGGTATTCAAATGATTACAACCTCTGTTGCGGGCTTAGTTATTGTGGGTTTAGTCAATCGTTATGGTGCAGATGCAACAGCAGCCTATGGTGCTGTAAATCAGGTTTTAAATTATATTCAATTCCCCGCACTTTCTATTGCAATAGCAGCATCCATTTTTGGTGCTCAAGCAATTGGTGCAGGTCGTTCAGAGTTATTATCTAAAGTCACAAAAACCGCTTTAGGTATGAATATTTTATTTACGGGAAGTTTGGTCATTTTGGCTTATTTGTTCTCTAAATATTTAATGGCGCTATTTATCACCGATCCAAATGTTGTCGTGTTAGGTCAGCAGTTACTCTTTATTGTGCTGTGGTCTATTTTATTCTTTGGTGCAAGTGCCATTTTTGCTTCAGTTATGCGCGCAAGCGGTACAGTGAATATTCCCATGATTATTAATGTTATCGCAATTGTTGCAATTGAAATTCCAGCTGCCTATATGTTTAGTGAGTTATGGGGGCTCAAAGGTATTTGGTACGGCTATGCACTTGCATTTGTGTGTCTATGTTTCATGCAGGGTTTGTATTATCAATTTGTTTGGAAAAAGAAAGCTATTCGTGCCCTCATCTAATTTCACATGAATATAAAGATAAACCTATAATTCCATATTTGTTATAAGGTTTTATTTTTATCTTATTTTTCATTCATATTTAGAGTTGCTATAAACCTATTCATAAATTAAAAATGTATAGGTTTCCTCATGACAAAACGACAAATAAAACTAGGCGCATTTATTCCAACAACATCACAACATGCAGCAGGTTGGCGCCATCCAGAAGCTCGACCACAAGAACATTTAAGCCTTGACTATGCCATTGAACTTGCAAAAACTGCTGAGAAAGGCTTATTTGATGCCTACTTTTTAGCAGATGGTTTATCTGTAAATTGGAGCCATGGATCTTCAAAAAATTCGAACACCATAGGTTATACAGACAAAGCTGTTGGCTTTGAACCTGTGACATTATTTGCAGCCATTTCTGCTGTCACTCAAAATATCGGTTTTATTGCTACAGCATCCACCACTTATGAAGATCCATATTTACTTGCACGTAAATTTGCATCTTTAGATCATATTAGCAAAGGCCGTGCTGGATGGAATGTTGTAACAACTGGTGCAGCAGATACTGCTCGAAATTTTAATATTGACAGACACCCTGACCCTGCTTCACGTTATGAACGTGCTGAGGAATTTATTGAAGTTACTCAAAAACTTTGGGACTCATGGGAAGACGATGCTTTCAAATACAATAAAGAAACAGGACAGTTCTTTGAGGTTTCACAAAGCCACGAACCATTGCATAGCGGCAAATATTTTAATGTTCAAGGTGCTTTGAATGTGCCACGGCCACCACAAGGCTATCCTGTAATTGTACAAGCAGGTCAATCTGAAGCTGGTCGTGAACTTGCCGCAAAATACGCAGAAGTCATTTTTACGTCCCAACAAAGTTTAGAAGATGCTCAAGCTTTTTATCGTGATGTAAAAGGTCGTTTAGTAAAATATGGTCGCCATGCCGATGACATTAAAATCATGCCTGGCGTTTCGATTTTTGTTGCAAAAACTGAAGAAGAAGCTCAAGCCAAATATGACCTTTTAAATAGTTTAATTTTACCCGATGTTGGTCTGGGCTTACTTTCAGGATTATCGGGCGGTATCGACTTATCTAAATATGATTTAGATGCCCCCTTCCCTAAAATTAGTGATGCCGACTTAACTTTCTCAAGCCGTCAACAGCTCATGATTGATATTGCTAAAGCGCATAATTTTACCATTCGTCAACTTTATGAATATATCGCTTCGGCACGTGGTCACTGGACGCTAATTGGTACACCTGAACAAGTCGTTGACCAACTACAAACATGGTTTGAAAATGAAGCTGCTGATGGCTTTAATGTACTACCACCATCTACGCCTGCAGGCTTAAATGATTTTGTTGAATTTATAGTGCCTGAATTACAACGTCGAGGTCTGTTCCGTACAGAGTATGAAGGCACAACTTTACGTGAGAATTTAGGTCTAAAACGTCCTGAAAATCAGTATGTCATTGCAAATCATCTGCAAAATATCGAAGCATCTTAATTTATTTAAATCATTCAAAAAAAGCCTGTACATGCAGGCTTTTTATTTTCTAATTTTAATTATTTTTTAGATTTACTCGCAAATTCAATGACCTTTTGATAGCCCGTTGGAAGTAAGCGTTGAAGTAAATCTAAGACTTTTGCATCATTACCAATAAGTAAACGACGCTTATCTTTTTTTACCGCTTCTAAAATTTGGCGTGCTGCTTCTTCAGGTGGACAACGTAATAATTTATTAAATGACTTTGTCGATTTATCAGGATTAATGCCCAAAGTTCTCAGGCTATCATTCTTTCGTGCTGAATTGGCAATATTGGTTCGAATACCACCTGGATGAACACATAGTGCACTTACACCACTATTTTCCATATCCAATTCTTGACGCAATGATTCTGTAAAACCGCGTACCGCAAATTTTGTTGCATTATATGCAGATTGTGTCGGCTGTGCCGTTAGACCAAATAGACTAGAAATATTAACAATATGACCATCGCCTGTTTGCTTAATCAATGGTAAAAACTCTTTAGTGCCATACACTACCCCCCAAAAATTAATATTTACAATCCACTCAAGCTCTTCATACGATGCACCTTCAACAGTGGATGCCAAAGCTACACCAGCATTGTTGAAAATCATATTCACAGAACCGTGATCTTTCACCGTTTCTTCTGCCCACTCTTTCACTGCAATACGGTCAGACACATCTAATTTTTTAATCGTGATCCGCACATCACTTTCTTTGAGCTTTTCAACTGTTTCAATTAAGCCTTGCTCATTTACATCGCTTAAAGATAAATGACATCCCTCTTTTGCCAATAAAATTGCAAGCTGTTGACCAATACCTGAACCTGCACCTGTAATAGCTGCCACTTTGTTTTTAAAATTTTTCATTACTTATCCTTTAAGCTAAGCTTAAGCAGTAGAGATCTCATATATTTTTCAATTTTAAATATAGTATTCTGAAATCATCAGTATGCTTAAATATATTTGTGACAATATGTATTGTCAATTTTATATTTATATTGTGAAACTTGAATTTTGTTCCATATTACAAGTCATATCTCTATAATTTTTTCATCACTTTATTGATCAATCCTATGACTGAAATAACACTTGCTTCTTCAAAAAATAATGTAGATAAAGAACGTCAATTCAAAGGCATATCTCTTTCAGAACGAAAAGCAATTAGATATGAAAAACTAATTCAAGCTGGAATTAAAATTTATGGAACACGCGGTTTCTTCGCCACAACAGTAAAAGATATTTGTTTAGAAGCGAAATTAACTGAACGCTACTTCTATGAATCATTTAAAAAAAGCGAACAGCTTTTTCAAGCTATTTTTTTAAAACTAATTGATGAATTACAAAAAAATATCAAACAAGCAACTGCTACGAATATCGGTGACTCCAAAGCGATGATAGAAGCCTCACTCAGTGCTTTTCTCGACACGCTTTATCAAAATCCTCACATGGCACGTATTATTTATATTGATGCTTTACTTGTGCAAGACCTGCACAAACAATCAACCATACATGACACAATGACGCGCTTTGACCAAATGATTCAACCGCTTTTAACATCAACAAAATGCAATAATGAGCAAACAAAAAATGAAATTTCACTCATTGCTTCAGGCCTAAATGGTTATGTGACTCAAATTGCGATTCGTTGGGTCATGAACAATTTTCAGCAACCAAAGGACGAAGTTTTATCCGCATGTTTATGGCCATTTTTAGCATTGGTTACAAAAAAAGTAGAATAAAAACATAATTTTTTAGATAATGTAACTTTATATTTCAATTGAAGTTTAATGTCTAAAATACTGTCATATCGGTGCTTTCAGACTTTAATTTCGTCATAAAACTATCAAAAAAATGTCACATTTTCATTTTAGAATTGTCATATTTTCTATTTTGCAATGATACTGTCATAATTAATCTTTGTAATAAGCCTGTCATAAATACAAAAACGGACAACCGTTTATATTAATAGGGTATTGCGCTGTGAAAGATGACTACATTTTAATTGTTGATGATGAGCTCCCGATTCGGGAAATGATCCATACTGCTTTAGATATGGCAGGTTTTAATTGTCTACAAGCTGAAGATGCTCGCCAAGCGCATCAAATGATTGTCGATCAACGCCCTTCTTTAGTCTTGTTAGATTGGATGATGCCTGGTGGTGTAAGTGGTGTCGATCTATGTCGCCGCTTGAAAAAAGATGAAAGTTTGTCTGAAATTCCAGTCATCATGCTCACTGCTCGTGGTGAAGAAGACCATAAAGTTCAAGGTCTAGACGCTGGCGCAGATGACTATATGACGAAACCTTTTTCTACACGTGAATTGGTCTCTCGCATTAAAGCTGTGCTTCGTCGCTCTAATGCTTTAAGTGGAGAAAAATCAATTGATGCCAATGGTTTACTACTAGATCCTATTAGCCAACGTGTTAGTTTTGGTCCTCATATTTTAGAAATGGGTCCAACAGAATATCGTCTTTTAGCATTCTTCATGACACATCCTGAACGTGCATATACACGTGCTCAACTTCTTGATCAAGTATGGGGTGGAAACGTATATATTGAAGATCGTACAATTGACGTTCATATTCGCCGTTTACGTAAAGTTCTAGAACCTTTTGGTGCAGATCGTTATGTCCAAACTGTTCGTGGAACAGGCTACCGTTTTTCTACGCGAGCAGATGTCGCATTAGGTTAATTATTTTTTATGTACGAACCATATCCTGTCCCAGAAATTGCAAGAGAACATAAAAAGTTTCGATATAGCAGCTTATGGGCATTTTCCAAACAAGACCTAAGACTTCTCGCATTTTTTATCGTGATCGCGGCATTTATCGGCTTGGGAATAGGATATTTTTGGATCTGTATTCTTTGTGCATTTGCTGTGTTCTGCATCATCCAATTGCGTTCACTGTATCTAGTAAATGATTGGATTTCTAATAGACCCTATGATGTTCCACCAAACTTAGGTGGAATTTGGGGTGCACTACTTTTTAATGTCTATCGTGCTCAGCGCCAAGAACGAATCGTACAAGCAGAAATGGTTGGACTAATTGACCGTGCTCAATCGTCACTCGTTGCTTTAGCAGAAGCCGTTGTTCTTATTGATGATAATAATCAAATTGAATGGTGGAATCCTGCTGCGGAAAACTTACTCGGTTTTCAAACACATGATCGTGGGCGTAATATTCTCAGTATTTTACGCCAACCCAACTTCATTGAATATTTTAACCACATAGATGAATCACCAGACGGTTTAAAAATGAAATCTATGGTTCATGAAGATCGTTATGTTCAAGTTAAAATGACTCGTTTTGGTGGTGAAAGTCGTCTGTTGGTAGCTTATGATGTAACACGCATGCATAACCTTGAACAAATGCGAAAAGATTTTGTCGATAATATTTCCCACGAACTTCGTACGCCCTTAACCGTGCTAAGTGGTTATATCGAAACCTTTACAGATCAAGAAGATATCAACCCACGTTGGAAACGTGCATTTGACCAAATGCAATCGCAAACACGTCGTATGAATGCCTTGGTTAATGATTTGCTTTTATTATCACGTTTAGAAAATGAAAAAAGTGTCGCTAAAAATCAAATCATTGAAATGCCAAGTTTAATGAATCAATTATTTGACGATGCCCAAGCTTATAACGTCGATTATGGCCACACCCTCAACTTAGATATCGATAGTCATTGTGATTTAATTGGTTCAGATATGGAACTTGCTAGTGCCTTCAGCAACCTCATTACCAATGCTATTAAATACACACCTAAAGGTGGAACAATTACCATTGGCTGGCATGATGATGGCACACATGGTTACTTTACAGTTGAAGACACAGGTATTGGTATAGACCCTAAACATTTACCACGTCTAACCGAACGCTTTTACCGTGTAGATAGCGCACGTAGTCGTGCCACAGGTGGTACAGGCTTAGGACTCGCAATTGTGAAACATGTTCTTATGCAACATAACGCATATTTAGATGTGGAATCTAAAGAAAATCAAGGCTCAGTTTTTAAAGCAGTATTTCCTAAAGAACGTTTATATCATTTAAGTTAAGCGATAAAAAAAGCACCTCACGGTGCTTTTTTTATGACTATATAACTTATAAGGTATGACCTAAAGCTTTACCCATTTCAACAGCAGAATTTGCTTTAAATTCAGCATCCCACTGCATTTTATTTTCTTCAAATAAAACCACTGCGGTTGAACCTAAATAGAAACGACCTAATTCAGCACCCTTTTCTAAGAATAAATTGTGCTGATTTACTTCTAAACGACCCGATGGTTTTACTTTTCCTGTTGCAACAGTTTCAATGCCGGCAACAATCATTGCACCCACAAGAACAACTGCCATACGACCAAGTTCTGTATCAAACAAACACACCATACGTTCATTACGTGCAAATAAACCTGGAATATTTTCTGCTGTTGTTTGATTTACAGAGAATAACTCACCTGGTACATAAAGCGTTTCGGTCAATGTACCTGCAAAAGGCATATGCACACGATGATAATCTTTAGGTGAAAGATATACTGTTGCAAACTGACCATTCTTAAAAGGTTCAGCCAACAAAGGATCTGCAATTAAATTTGCAGTATTAAAACTTTGACCTTTGGCTTGAAAAATTTCGCCTTCTTCAATTTTGCCTAACTGAGAAATTGCCCCATCTGCAGGCGATACAATACTAGTTGCATCTGTATCAATTTCACGTACACCCTCTTTTAAAGAGCGTGTAAAAAACTCATTAAATGATTTAAATTTCAAAGCATTTTGTTGCTCTGCAATGGACATATCAATGCCATATTGCGCTTTAAAAGCACTAATCACAGTATTTTTAATGATTGGTGTTTCACTTGCAGCAAGCTTACCAACAACACGAGATAATTGATGTTGTGGCACAACACGTTGAGCTTGAATGAAAAGTTGTTTTTTTAAACGTGACGTGAGGCTCAAGACGGCGTCTCTCCAGTAATAATTGGACTCGCGAGGCTGTTGCCCCATTCACTCCACGCACCATCATACGCTTGAATATTCCACCCCAATAAACGCCCAAGAATATATGCTAAACCTGAGCGATGATGTGACTGGCAATATACAACAACAGGCTCATTCAAATTAAAGCCCAATTGTTCCAAACGCTGTTGCGTGTTTTGTAATGGTCGCAATTTTAAATGATTTTCACGGTTTAGGGCAGTACTCCATTCAAAATGTCGTGCACTTGGAATATGACCGCCTCGTCTAGCCGCCAATCTTAAACCTGTATATTCATCCTCTGTACGACAATCCCACACTTGAACTTCATTATTTTGTACTTTTTGCAAAAGTTCATCGTATTGAATACGGTATTGTTCATTTAAATGAACTTCAACTAGAGGTTCTACTTGTTCAAATTTTTCTACTTCAGATGTAGTCGGCAAACCTGCACCTAACCATGCATGAATGCCACCATTCAACAAGCTCGTGTTATAAAAACCTAAACAATGTAAATTCCAAATTAAGCGTCCTGCCCACGCTCCACCTTCATCATCATAAACAATAACTTGATGATCTGGCGTGATATTTAAAATTCGAATAAGTTCTTCTAAGCCTTCTTTTTCTGGCAATAACCCAGAAGCATTTTCTTCTTGGCGAACTAGATATTTCGGTTGTAAATGAATCGCATGAGGAATATGAAGCTGCTCAAAAACGGAACTTCGTGTTAAATCCACAATTCGGATTTTTTCATGTCCCAAATAAGGAACTAAATCTTCAACTTCAATTAAAAGTTCAAAATTAAATGCAGACTCAGACATCTTTTTTTCTTTATATACTTAGCAGAATATCTTTAATCTTAGCATATTTGCTTTTCTTGATTATGTTGATTTTTGATATGTATTTAGCACAATTTTAGATGATAAATATAAACCTTCATGCAAAAAAAATACCGAACAATCTATTCGGTATTTTTCAATTTTAAAATTAAATTACGCTTCAGCAATATCAAAAACCTGACGCAAATATGCAAGGAATGTATCGTTATCAGTCATCGTTTTTCCTGGACTATCGGAAATTTTTGCCACAGATTGTCCATTACATTCAACAAGTTTTAACACAATATTTAATGGTGTTTGCCCCATATCATTGGTTAAATTTGTTCCAATACCAAAGCTTACTTGGAAACGATCTTTAAAGTAATTATGCAATGACCATGCTTTTTCTAGATTTAAACCATCACTAAAAGTCAGCATTTTCGTTTTACTATCAATTTTTAGCTTTTTATAGTGCGCATAAGCTTTATCGCCCCACTCGTACGGATCGCCACTGTCATGACGTAAACCATCGAAAAGTTTTGCGAAATACAAATCAAAGTCACGAAGGAACGCATCCATGCCCACAACATCGGTTAAAGCAATCCCTAAGTCACCACGGTATTCTTGCACCCATGTTTCTAATGCTGATTTTTGGAAATTACGTAAACGCACATCAAGTGCCTGAAATGCTTGTAAGAATTCATGTGCCATTGTCCCAATTGGGGTAATGTTCATTTCTTTGGCAATTAATACATTACTCGTACCACGGAAAATATCTGGCGCACTTTTATGAAACTCTTGAATAACGTGTTTTTGCCATTCGAAACTATAGCGACGACGTGTTCCAAAATCTGATACTAAAAATGGAGGATCATTTGGATTTTGTTCTTTTGCATATTGCTGAATAAGTTCAATTTTCGCTTTTAAACGACGTTCACCTTCAGCGATCACCTCATCACTACGAATACGCTGGAAATAAAGTTGATTTACAATGGCTAATACAAAGATTTCAAACATCATTGCTTGAACCATTGGACCTTCAACCCAAATATCCAAACGACCTTCAGCATCAATCCCCGCTTTAATAAAACGGCGTTTTAATTGAAATAATTCTAAATAATCGACAAAGTCACTTTTAAGAAAACGCAAACTGCGTAAATATAATAATTCATCTTCTGTATATTGAAGCTTACATAGATGATCTAGCTGTTCATTCAAATCATCTAAAATATCTACCAGTGGATAAACCGTGTCATCTAAGTTACGGCAACGGAAGTGGTACACACTATGCGTCTGCGGAAACTTATGAAGCACCACTTGCAACATGGTGAATTTATATAAATCTGTATCCAGTAAAGATTGAATGATTGGAGCCATATCTTGATGTATTTCGCTATGCTTAGTGCATTAAAGCACATTTTTTAAGTAAAAATTGAAAGTTTTAATAAGAGTTACATAAGTTTGAGACAAAATAAAAGGTTCCTCTATTGTTGAACCTTTTATTAACTTCAATTTTTAGTAAAATTTCTTCAAACTAATGATTTATCACGTTCAGAATTAATCTGTAAGTTGTTTCAATTTCTCATCTTGACCAATTATTTTGGCAAACTCTTCAACCGTTTTTTGTCCTGTCTGTTTAGCATTTACATCACAGTCCGTTTTTCGTAATTGTTTTACAATAGACCACTCTAATTTAAACATCGCACCCATCAATGCTGTATTACCTTTATTGTCACGCGCACAGCGATCTGCACCATACTTAACAAGCGTTTTTACTGTATCTAAATGACCATAATAAGATGCCATAATCAAAGCGGTATACCCTGCTTGATTACGCACATCGACTGGGAAACCATTTTTTAGAAATTCAACAATAACTTCCTGATTTCCAGTTTTAGCAGCATCAAAAAAGAGATTGATCAATTCTTGTTGTGAGGTCATCTGATCATCAGCAGCCACCTTAGCTGGAGAGATATTCCCAACCTCAGTAGCAGTTGCGAATGCAGAACCAAAAGTAAGAATACTCGCTAAAATTGTGCATTGCATAACTTTCATGATGGACTCCAACAAAAATCGAATTAAAAAATAAAAGCGCCTGTAAAACTCCCCTAGGGTGCAGGAAAGGGTCTGAGTTTTACAGGACTTTTGAGAGGTGACTCCGAGTGCACCGGTCACCAATTTGGCAGACTAATAAATTAGTCTTTCAATTTTGCAGCTTTTGCTTTAACAGTCGCTAGGTTACCGTTAACAGCTTTAGTCATACGCGTACCGTAGTCTGCATCTGCTTTGTAGAAGTAAGACAACATGATGTGCTTAGTTTCTGAATCTTTAACATTGCCTAAGTCAGCAGCCAAATTCATGATTAAGTCATCTTTCTCTTTTGCAGAGTAAGAACGGTAAAGGTCACCAGCTTGCTTGAAGTTTTGCTCTTTAACACCAATTTGCTGTACATGACCCGTTAATGGTGTTTGTACCGCACGAGCAGCAGGAGTCGATGGTTTTGGATCGATACGGCTTGGCTCATAGTTCACGTTAGAGTCTGTTTCAGACATATTCATGAAACCATCTTGGTTGTTGTTATTTACTTTAACAAGCGGACGGTTTACTGGAATTTGTTGGTGGTTAGCGCCCAAACGGTACATTTGTGTATCTGAGTAAGAGAAGATACGACCTTGAAGTAAACGGTCTTCAGAAGGTTCAATACCTGGTACTAAGTTACCCGGAGCCAATGCAACTTGTTCAGTTTCGTTGAAGAAGTTTTTCGGCATACGGTTCAATGTCAACGTACCCACTTTAGTTTCTTTTACTAAATCTGTAGGCCAGATTTTAGTTGGATCAAGTGGATCAAAATCAAAGCTGTTTCGGTCTTTAGGGTCCATAACTTGGATGTAAAGATCCCATTTAGGGAATTTCCCAGCGTTGATCGTGTTGTAAAGATCGTTCGTTAAATGGTTGAAGTCTTTACCTTGTTGTTCCGCAGCTTCTTTAACGTTAAGACCTTTCACGCCTTGTTTAGAGCGGAAGTTAAATTTAACGTATTTGTATTCACCTTTGTCATTGTACAATTTGTACGCATGAACACCGAAACCATCTTGTTCACGATAGCTCGTTGGAACGCCTTGATTGCCATAAACATAAGTCAACATATTTGTTGCCCACGGTTGGCTAGACAAGAAGTCAAATACACGGTTAGCGTCTTGAACGTTATTGATAGGGCTTGGCTTCATCGCATGAATAAAGTCAGGGAATTTAATTGCATCACGAATGAAGAATACTGGAGTTTGGTTACCCACTAAGTCCCAGTTACCTTCTTGTGTATAAAATTTGATTGCAAAACCATGCGGGTCACGTAAAGTTTCAGGTGAACCTTTGCCATGAATTACAGTAGAAAAACGTAAGAATACAGGAGTTTTTGTACCTGCTTTAAACAGTGAAGCAATAGTAAGATCAGATAAATCTTTCGTTGCTACGAATTCACCATAAGCACCTGTACCACGTGCGTGTACAACACGCTCAGGAATACGCTCACGACCAAAACGTTGTAGTTTTTGTACGAGTTGAACATCTTGAAGCAATACAGAACCATTTGGACCTGCAGTGATTGAATTTTGGTTATCGCCAACTGGCGCGCCGTTATCTTTTGTTAATGGTGCTGCAAATGTGCTAGCTGTAACAGTAGCAAGCATTGCAACCAATAAAGAACGCTTAAACATCGTCTTCTCTCTCAAAAATACCTTTCCTGCAGGGGTAAATTACAGACTTATTGTTAACAGGTAAAAGCGTCATTTTTTATAATTTTGATCGAATAAATAGATTGTGAGCTCAATTTAGCCACTTAATCTTTTTAAATTAACTACTTAACTATTCATGTTTTATTTAATAATCATTCAATCCTCTAATTTTGCTACAATTTGAATGTATTAAAAAACATCATATGTGGTTGTGTTATGCGTGCTTTATTGCAACGAGTATTAGAGGCAAAAGTTGTTGTTGATGGTCAAACAACTGGTGAAATTGAAAAAGGCATCTTAGTTTTCCTTGGTTTAGGTAAGGAAGATAACTTAGAAAAAGGCAAAAAAATGATCGATAAAATTTTAAAATATCGTTTTTTTGATGATGAACAAGGGAAAATGGGCTGGAATATCAGCCAAGCAAATGGTGGATTATTACTCGTTTCACAATTCACTTTAATGGCTCAAACACAAAAAGGATTACGTCCAGACTTTGGTCCTGCTATGTCACCAAACGATGCAAAAGAGCTTTATGAACAACTCGTAGATTATGCAAAATCACAATTTGAAAATGTTCAAACAGGCATTTTTGCAGCCGACATGAAAGTTCATTTGGTCAATGATGGACCTGTTACATTTAACTTAGAAATTGAATAACTCATATTTTATAGATACAAAAAAGCCCTCATATGAGGGCTTTTTCGTTCAATCCTGTTGTACCCCTTCACTTTCAAAAGAAGAAAATGCAGAAGGGATATTCTTATTTACCAGTTTTATCTTTAATAAATTGGCGGGCAAATGACAATTTTTCTTTTACAGGTTTTGGCAATTTTGGTGGAATCAGTTTAGCAGCACGGTTAAACCACACCAATAAACTGAAATCACCTTCCATTTTAATTGTGCCGTTTTGCATACCAGTCATAAATACAGAAGGATCACCTTTTGCTAAAGTTTTCACGCCTTGCTCACTGTCAGCAAACTGCAAGGTAAAATCAGCAGGCTCTGCACTTCCCGAGACCGTCTCAATTTTGCCATTATTGACAATAATTTGACGTGCCATACCTAAGTCTGTACCAATTTGAATACGAAACTGTCTATCGTGAATTAATTCAATAAATTTAGGACTTGTACGAGCCAACTGCTTCATACGTAATGCTAAGCCTGCAACCATAAGATCAAGTGGGTCTGTACTCACATCAACAAGTGGTAGTTTTACGACAGGTAGTGAAGGAAGTTTCATGACATCGAAGCCTATTGTAATTGTATAAAATTAAACTACGACATCCTACCATAGCTTATTTTTTTGCAGTATTGCTTTACGTAATAAAGCATAAATTTTGGATATAAAAAAATGCACATGAATGTGCATTTTTCAAGAAGGATCAGTCTTTGCTTAACGGCTAGAATACTGTTGCTGATCATCCTCATATACTGGCGTATGTTCAATATAACGGCGCTTTGCCACTGCTGCTCGTTCCGCTCGGCGATCTTCAACTAAAAGCAAGAGTGTCATCATAACCATTGCAAATGAGATCGCTGCTAAATAACTGTAAGTTACTGGGAGTTCAAAAACTGTTTGCACACTAAAACGTACAGCTTCTAGCAATCCCCAAAATACCATTCCAGCCATCATAAAACTTAACCAGCGGCGATAAGGCGATAAGAAAACAGCAATCAAAGCAACCGCAACTAAGCTTATGCCGACAATACTTGCTAAATTCGCTGTTGCCATAAAAACCTCCGTAAGTGTTAGATTTGTGCTTTTATCAAGCGCCCATCTAACGCGAATACCTTTAATTAGATTAATGGGCTATGTGTATTTAAAACTCTATGAAAAGCATTATGAGCAGTTTTTTGTATAAAAAAAGACTTGTTATTTGGTTATGCGACATACATTGTCGCAATATTATATTGTAATTACATTTTTTTTGATTTGAACTTTTAGGGAACTTAAGCCTGTTCTTTCTTCGCGTGTCATTACAAAAAAAAACAGTGCTCTTTTTAAGTCAAAAATTTTTTTTACCGATGGCATTTATCGTTATTTTGTTCTTGCATTAAATCCCGACTTGTTTCTCTTTTTCTGATTGCTATCCCAATAAAAAATACGGCAACTATGCCGTATTTTTTATTCAATTGATTCAATCATTAATCACGATTTAAATCTTTATCGTGTACACCAAGCAAATACAATACACCGTCTAAACCTACACTTGAAATGGCTTGATTGGCATTTTGACGAACCAATGGTTTAGCACGGAATGCAACACCTAAGCCTGCAATTGAAAGCATTGGTAAATCGTTTGCACCATCACCTACTGCAATTGCTTGTTCAAGTGAAATACCCATTTCTTCAGCAATTTGCGTCAGTAATAATGCTTTACGGGCACCATCTACGATATGCCCTTTTACTTCCCCTGTCACAATGCCATCTTGAATATCTAAGATGTTTGCATGCACTTCATCTATGCCTAATTTTGCTTGTAAATATTCTGCAAAATATTGGAAACCACCAGATAAAATTGCAGTGCGATAACCCAATGCTTTTAAGGTAGAAATAAGACGTTCTGCGCCTTCTGTAATGGTTAATCGTTCTGCAATACTTGCAAGTACAGAGGCATCCATACCTTTTAACAATGCAACACGTGCGCGGAAACTACTTTGGAAATCAAGCTCACCTTGCATTGCACGTTCGGTAATTTCAGCAACTTGCTCACCTACTCCAGCCTCTTTTGCAAGTTCATCAATGACTTCTTGTTCAATCAGTGTTGAATCCATATCAAAGCAAACTAAGCGACGATTACGACGATAAGCATTGTCTTCTTGCACAGCAACATCGACATTTAATTCACTAGACAATTTTAAGCAAGCTGCGCGCATTGCTGCTGCATCTAACATCTGCCCTTTTAAACCAAACTCTACACACGCACGTTTAGGCTCATTAGACTCACCTGTTAAAGTTGGTCTACCAGATAAACGTGTCACTGTTTCAATGTTAAACCCTTGGTTCGATACAATTTGGGTAACTGCTTGTAAGTGCGAAGCTTTTAATTCGGGTGCTAGCGCAGTTACAATATAACGTGTACGTCCACCCTCACTTACCCATTGATCATAATCTGTTGCCAAGATTGGTTTAAAGCGAACTGTTAAACCAATTTCATGTGCTAAAATTAAGATCTCTTTCATAGCTAATGCTGTTGCTGTCTGATCTTCAGAGGCTACAACAATACCTAAAGTAAGCTGATTATGGATGACGGCTTGGCCAACATCTAGAATTTGTAAAGAATGGGCGGACAACACCTGCATTAATCGAGTAAACTGATTAGGTTGGTCAGGTCCTAAAAATGATATAAGAATGATTTCTCGCATGAATTGACTCGGGTCTGAGCTACAACTATTGTTAGAATCATAATCGAATTTAAATAGAATTACTTTGGAAGTTTACGTTGAATGCGCCTAGACAAGGGCTATTTGCTAGCCTACTGATTGTAAGCTTTATCTTGCATACCTTTTTATTGGTACTTGCAACGACACATCAATTAAATGAAAACCGCGCCAATCAAGGGCAATTGATGACAACTCAATTGGTTACGGACAGCTTATCTGAGCTAGATCCACCCAATACAGTGTCTCTTGCTTTATTGGCAAATCGTTATGCAACAAACCCGAATATTGCTTCCATTCGTATTTTAAATACAAATAATCAGGTACTTGCAACTGGCGGAATGTCTAAAACACGTCAAGGCGAAATTTTTGTTAGAGATGCGTTACAAAATGAAAAGAAAGTCGGCACAATTGAAATTACGTTAATAAAACCAAGTATTGGTGAAATTTTACGTACTCAATGGATCGCTATTCTATGTTCATTACTTATCCATTGTTTATTATGGTTAGCGTATCGTGCAATTGCTCGACCAAGCCGCACAGAGTATCTAGCAAATATTAATAATGAAGCTCGCTTAAAACACGAACTTCAGATGTTGACTCAGGCTTTAGAACAAGAAAAGCAAAATACAGCATTGGCTTTAACTCAGTCACAACATCTTGCACAATCATTACCTAAAGCAAAAACGCCTAAAGTTGAACTACAAGATAAAAATACAATTGCGTTAACCATTCAATTCTATGACCCTAAGCAATTACTTGACTCAATTACAGATAAGGTCTCTATCCCTTACTTTAATTTATGCCAAATCTTTTTAACTAAAAGTATCGAACTTTGTGTTCAACATTACAAATTGAATGTTTCCGACATTACAACTGTTCAGCAATTTAGTCGAAATGGTGCAACATTAACTATTTCTTCTGAAAAGCCAGATTCAGCAGAATGTTTAGCGATGATTGGAACTGTTTTCCAACTTCTTTCCGAAGTACTTTATAAGCGTTATCGTGAAGATAAACGCTTTGTACTACAAACACGTTGTGCTATGGCGACTTCTGTTGAAACAATGCAATTAGATGCTATACAAGCAGCGGAGCGTTTGGTCAATCAACTTTCAGCTAAAGAAAGTGCACTTTATTTACCAAATGAATTGCTAAAAGATTTGTCTACGCATTATGAATTAGTCAATTTGCCAAATCCAACCAATGTTCTCACCCGCCACTCATTTATGATTAATGGGATGGATACCAAGCATGCTGAGTTGGCTCAAACCATTCGTACCGAAATTTTAAAGGCAAAACAATCACGCTCTGCCTAAGCTTTAAAATAGAAATAAAAAAGCCTGATTCAATATCAGGCTTTTTTATTCAGATAAAAATGCAAATATAGCGGTGTACTACCCGATTACATCTTTCATAGAAATCCGTTCTACACCTTTATGCTGCATATCTTTCCATGCTTTTGCTAAAGAGCCATTTAAATCAATACCCTTTGTTGCATCTTCAATAACGTAAGTTTTAAAGCCTAAATCTGTTGCATCCATTGCTGTCCACGCTACGCAAAAATCTGTCGCAATCCCCACAATAAATACGGTATCAATACCACGTGCTTTTAAATAGCCCTCTAAACCTGTTGTGGTCTTTTGATCGGCTTCCATAAATGCAGAATAACTATCGATATGACTATGAAAACCTTTACGGATAATAAGCTGTGCTGTTGGTAAATTTAATTTTGGGTGTAATTCCGCATCATGCGTACCTTGAACACAGTGTTTTGGCCAAAGCACTTGTGTACCATAATCCAATTCAATTGTTTCAAATGGTGCTTTATCTATATGATTTTCCGCAAAAGAAATATGATTATCAGGATGCCAATCTTGGGTAATTACAATATTGTCAAAATATTCGGATAAGGCATTTATATTAGGAATAATTTGATCTGCATCTGCTACTGCTAAATTTCCCTCTGGAGTAAATCCATTTTGAACATCAACCACAATTAGAGCTGTATTCTTCAACATTCATCATATTCCTTTATCTGCCTTTCAATAGTTAAGCATATTTTAATGAATTTATTGAAATAAAATGTGCCTATAAATCTTAGATTTCACATCTTATAAAAACAAAAAGCCCACTTAAAAGTGGGCTCATGTGCTACTAATTTTTTTATGTTTTATTTAAACGATTCACTAAAACCAACATGAATACTGCAGAGATTAAAATACATGGAATTGCTGCTGAAATTACCCCTGCCGCACCAAAACCTGCTGTAAGAAGTTGACCTGCAATCATTGGTCCAAGCATTGCACCAACACGTCCTACAGCCGATGCTACACCAACACCTGTACCACGAACTTCTGTTGGATAAACAATACTGCCAAATGCATACAACACGCCTTGGCAACCAATAACAAAGGCACCAACCAATGCAGAAGCCATATACATTTGCGTTAATGAACTTGCACCATTTAAAGCAAATAAGCCGGCCAAAATACCGCCATACATTAAGACAATGACATACGCCTTTTTCCAGCGGTCAGTTAGCATACCTAAAATAACAGTACCAACAGTTGCACTTACCATGAAATAGAACTGAGCGGTTGCACCTTCTTTACGACTAAAACCTAATTCTGTGAATAATGATGGCAACCAACTTAACATGATGTAAACCACCATCAATGTGAAGAAATAGCTTACCCAAATTAATAAAGTACGCAGTACATTGTCAGAATTAAACAAATCTTTGAATGAAGCTTTAGCTTGCTGAGGCTCATCTTTACTCTGTGTTTGTGCTTTTAAGAACTCTTTCGATTCAGGTAAAAACAACATCATTACAGGAATAACAACAATGGGCAACAAACCACCTAAATAGAAAATATTTTTCCAATCCGCCCCAAAGCTTGTACTTGCGACCAAAGATAAAATTGCAGCACCAACAGGCATACCACAATACATTAAGCCCACAGCACGACCACGATTTTGTGGTGATACTGCTTCAGAAGCTAATGTAATTAAGATTGGCATTGCAGCACCTAAGCCTGCACCTGCTAAAAAACGCACCGCCAATAATGAGCTAAAACTATTCACCCATACTGTACATAATGTAAATACTGCAAAAATAGCCGTAGAGAAAATCAAAACTTTTTTACGACCAATTCGATCGGCAAAACGACCGCCAACCAATGCACCTGGCAATAAACCTAAAATACCTGCACTAAAGAAAATGCCCAACTGAGAACTATCTAAACCAAAATGCTCTTTAATACCTGCAGCGGCAATCCCTGCTGCTTGAATATCTAAGCCTTCGATAACTGCAATAAGAAAGCAAATTGCAACTGTTACAATTGCATGCTTTTTATCTGATTGATGAACGACTTTATCCATATGATCAAGCTCAAAGTGAATTCTAAGATATCCATCTTCTGAGACTTTCATAAAAAGCTGTAGCTACCTAATAGTGGAATAAAAATACGGCTCAATCTTCTGCAAACATGAAGTTTCACGTAAAAAAAGATTATGAAATAGCGCTAAAACCAATTACTAAAAAAAATACTCCACATAATTTTTCAAAAAGCAGGCATATTCAATTGTCTTTTCTCACCATATAAGAACTGTTCTTTTCTTTTATATACCTAAAAACACTTAAAAATCACCATCACAACCAAGGTGATTTACTGTATTTACCATAAACATTAAGATTTTCATGATCTAAAACAAGATGTATTTCATCTTAAATATTTTACTGACTTCGATGAAAAAAAAGAATTACAAGGATTTCACCCTTTATTTAAGCAATATTTTTGTTGGAATTTCATAATCCAAGTTCAGAAAAACAAAGGTTTTTACACATAAAAATAGATGAATTTTCAAATCAACCCCATCATTTCAATAAAGTTTTATAAATATTAAAAACTTTGTTATTGCTTTGACTAAAGGTTATTGTTCTGACACACTGAATCAGTCATAATTTGCATAAGCATTATTCAATGATGACTTATTGAATTTTGACTCAAATCAAAATACTGCAACCATCCACATTTTCTGTTTCTCTACATAACGTGGATGGGAAAATAGGATATTTTTAAAAAATGACTCAGCAAGCACAGACCATTCAAGGCTCAATTGTCGCAATTGTCACCCCAATGTTAGAAGATGGCAGCGTAGATTGGAAAGGTCTAGAAAAGCTCGTTGAGTGGCACATAAAACAAGGCACGAATAGCATTGTTGCAGTTGGTACAACTGGTGAAGCATCAACATTAAGTATGGCTGAACATACACAAGTGATCAAAGAAATCATTCGTGTAGCAAACAAACGTATTCCAATTATTGCTGGTACTGGTGCAAACTCAACACGTGAAGCCATTGAATTAACACAAGAAGCGAAAGAACTAGGCGCAGATGCAGCTTTGTTGGTAACACCTTATTACAACAAGCCAACACAAGAAGGTTTATATCAGCATTATAAAGCTATTGCAGAAGCAGTAGATCTTCCTATCATTCTTTATAACGTACCAAGTCGTACTGGTGTAGATATGCAGAATGAAACTGTTATTCGTCTTGCAGATATTGCAAATATTGTCGGTATTAAAGATGCCACAGGCGATGTTCCACGCGGTCAAGAGTTAATTGCTGGCTTAAAAGATAAAGCAATGACTGTTTACTCTGGCGATGATGCAACGGCTTATCAACTCATTACACTTGGTGCAAAAGGTAATATTTCGGTTACAGCAAACGTAGCACCGAAAGAAATGAGTGAAGTATGTGCAGCTGCTCTTTCTGGAGATGCAACAAAGGCTGAACAATTAAATAGTAAAGTTGCTATTTTACATGATGTTCTATTCTGTGAATCAAACCCAATTCCTGTGAAATGGGCACTTCATGAAATGGAACTTATTGGTACAGGGATTCGTTTACCGCTTACCCCTCTTGCAGAAAAATATCGCACTCCGCTTCGTGAAGCACTCACGTCGGCAGGCATCATTAAATAAAAGAGCTTACATTATGCAAATACGTTTTGGTTTAGTCACTGCGCTTTCAGCTTTAAGTTTGGTTGGTTGTAGTTCGTTTGGTATCAGCAATGGTTCTTTAAACTATAAAAAAACAGCAACAACCGAATCACTACAATATCCTGAAGGTTCAATGGTTAGACCAGCAACGCCTTTGTATCCAGCTCCTATTGTTGATCCTCGTGCAACTGCTAATGCACCTAAATATGAAAATGAACGTGGCAACCGCTTCGCTCTTCCTCGTCCAACAACATTTACACAAGTAAATACTCAAGATAATTTGAACGAAGATTCTATTGGTCGACTTCAGCAAATAACTGATGGAAATCAAAATCCTTTGCTCAAAATTGATGGTAATTCTGCTACAATTTGGCAATATACTCTTGCCACACTTAGTAGCCTTAACCACAAAATTGTTGGTCAAAGCA
This sequence comes from Acinetobacter sp. FY683, assembly GCF_059515885.1. Taxonomy (NCBI): domain Bacteria; kingdom Pseudomonadati; phylum Pseudomonadota; class Gammaproteobacteria; order Moraxellales; family Moraxellaceae; genus Acinetobacter; species Acinetobacter sp. FY683. The sequence continues at coordinate 33,635 of NZ_JCAKNA010000013.1, forward strand.
AAAATGCAAATGATGTAACTATCATGATTGATCAAAAATCTTACGTATTAAGACTTAACTCAGTTGGTTCAAGTAATAGTCTTGCCGTGTTCAATACCAATAACACTTTTGCAGACAAACAAGTTGCTGCAGAACTGTTAGCCCAAATTTACCAAAATTGGCCAGCCTAGACATTTCTAGGCATTTTTTTTGAAAAAGGTTCCCTCCATGTTAAAACAAACCTTGCTCTATACTGGTAAAGCGAAATCTGTTTATGAAACAGACAGTGCAGACCATCTGATTTTAGTCTTTCGTGATGATGCTTCTGCATTCAATGGCGAGAAAATCGAACAACTAGATCGAAAAGGTAAGGTGAATAACCGTTTTAACGCCTTTATCATGGAAAAGCTAGCTGCGGCTGGTATTGAAACGCATTTCGAAAAACTTCTTTCTCCTACAGAAGTTTTAGTGAAAAAATTAGACATGATTCCTGTTGAATGTGTAGTTCGTAACTATGCTGCAGGTTCATTATGCCGTCGTTTAGGTGTTGAAGAAGGTAAGGAACTTGTTCCACCTACTTTCGAATTGTTCTTTAAAGATGATGCACTTGGTGACCCAATGGTTAACGAGTCTCAAGCAATCACTTTAGGTTGGGCAACTGCAGAGCAACTTGCTCGCATGAAAGAATTAACTTACCAAGTAAACGAAGTTCTTAAAGAATTATTCGCAACGGGTAATATGCTTCTTGTTGACTTTAAACTTGAATTTGGTGTGTTCCATGACCGCATCGTTCTTGGTGATGAATTCTCTCCAGATGGTTGCCGCCTATGGGACAAAGACACGAAGAAAAAACTCGACAAAGACCGTTTCCGTCAAGGTTTAGGTGGTGTTGTTGAAGCTTATGAAGAAGTTGCTGCTCGTATTGGCATCGATCTTTCAGACATCTAATTCAGTCTGAACTTCAAAAAAACCGAGCTTAATCGCTCGGTTTTTTATATTTAAATTCTTATAAACTCATTGTTATACCCAACTGAAGCCCTCTTCCTGGCAGTGGTGCAATATATTTTAGTGGTGAGTTTTGAGGTCTAGCTTCTTCATTGAGTAAGTTTGTTCCATTTAAATAAAATGCTACATCTGCATTTTTTAATGCAACTTTTTTACTTAATGATAGATCCAATAAATTATACGCAGGCAATGCAATTTCCGTATTTACACTTTTCCCTAAGTACTGTGGTTTTGCATAATAAGTATTTGAAAGACGAAGATGATAATCATCTTTTTCCCACTCTATGCTTGCACCATAACGATTTGTTGGCATATTTGTAGGATATTCTCCATCATTTGAAGATTGATTTTTTGTATTTTTCACACGATTTTTAACAAAGTCACCAAAAGCACTGAGCGTTAAATCTCCCCATTCATTGAATAAAAATCGATGACTTAAATCTATTTCAAAACCATCAATTTTGACATTAGTTTGTCTCCAATATTTCAAAGGCAAACGGTTTTTCATTGCTGTCCCTGAATGCACTAAATAAATATAATTATTAAAATCCATTTGATATAAGGATAAATTTATTTTCGATTGATCAAATATAAAATCTGTATTTAATTCAATAGATTTGACTTTTTCTTTATCTAGATTTTGGTTCCCTTCTTCTTGGGTCATAACCGAATAATGCGGGTTACTCGAATACAATTCATTAATTTCAGGTGCTCTTTCAGATTCACTATACTTGGCATAAACATGGACATAATCGCCCCAATTAAAACCAGCACCAACATAATATTGAGATAAATCAAAATTACGATTTTCCAACTTTCCATTATTTGCATTACGTGCCAATTCAAAAGTGTGATCTTGAATCTGATGCTCTACTTTTTCTTTACGATAACCTGCATCAAAATAAATTGGATTAAAGCTCAACTTCTCTTGAATAAAAAAGGCTTTCCTATCAGTTTTTACATTCGGCAAATAACGTGCATAACCCTGCCCATGAACATCTCGTTGTCCCCAACTTAGACCCATTTCACCAGACAAAAATTTTTGTTCTTTTTGCTTAACAACAAATTCAGCAAAGTTTTGTTCAAATTTATATAAATTTTCTTCGCTTGTGCCAATATATTCCCCCGACTTATTAACCAAGTTAGAGGCTTTAAACTGAATATTTTCTAGAAATGGTAAAGGTCGATTCAATAAAGTATCTAATAAGAATGTATTTTGCTCAGTCTTTACACCAACAGGTAAGCCATCGGCATAACTTGTTTGAAAAGACTTATTTTCCATAGAAAAACCAGGCACGCCATAATGGCTTTTTTTATAATCAGCACTAAAACCAATATAGCCATTTTTTAGAAAATACGTAGTACCCAAAGCAATATTGTCATTAATTGCATAACTATTACCGAGTTTTTTATTATAATTTGGTGTTACATCATTATTAATTTTTTCATTTTTGAATGGCTCAGTCCCGGGAATATAATCAGGATTTACTGGATTTTGATAGGATTTACCACTCCAATTTGAAGTCGGTTTATCCGTGTAATATGAAAACTCACCATCCGCATAATCTGGATTTTCCGTTATAAACTGATTGATATAAGGTTGTGATGCTGTGTTATAGATACTTTTTATTCTTGTATCTTTCTGACAAGCATCTGCCAAAGGGCTATTTACCCCTCCATTTATAAAAACCTCTGTTTCGCACACTTGCGCTTTGCTTTTACCCGGAATGTTATAAGCCTTAATTTCTTGCCTTGAAAATTGAATATTTGTTGCTAAGTTTTTTTGATTATTTAATTGTAGCTTTAAACCTTTCGCATCAAAATTATTCCAACCATTCTTAAATACCAAGTCTAATTGATGAGATTTTTCTATAATTTTTTTCGGAATCAAACCACTATCAACTTCAACACTTCCACCTAAAGATTGATCCCCATATCTCACACTATTATTCGATTTATTTATTTTTATAGATTCAGTGAAAATAGGATCGAAAGGAATATTCACATTTCCACTTATGGCATTTAAGCCTTGAATAGACGTTCCATTTTCAAATATTCCTACACGATTTCCTTGTAATCCACGAATGACTGGTGCACCTGAATTTGGCCCAAATGAACTATTCTGTACACCCGAAACATGTTTAATTGCATCTCCTAAAGTATTTGATTTTTCAATAAACCTTTTATCAACTGTATATTCTTTTTTAGGTTCCTCTTGTGCGGTAATTTTAATAGGCTTTAAGTATTGAAGAGACATTATTTCTGCCGCCTCAGCTTGTTTAATAAGTAGGAATAATAATATTAAAAGCTTTAAACTGTTCATCTCTTGATCTTTATTGTTACGTTATAACATATCATTATACGGTTTTATTAAATAATACAAATGTACTAAAACCAACTTTTAAATTTTTTTAGACTTATTTTTATATCTTCTTGAATTTACAAAAATTAAAGTTAATTTAAGATTCTAATAATAAAGGTGTTATTTGAAATAAATCAAAATAATTAAATTATGATCGGATAAACAAATCATTGTTATTAAAATCATCCTTTTTACTTTTTTAGTTTATTTTTCTATTATTTATTTCATACAAGGCAATGTAGAAATTAACTCTGTTTTTCGCACTACATTGCCGACCAGTTTACCCTCTGGATGTAATCTCCCTAAGAAACATCCATTTTATGCCCGATCCTCCAAAGATCGGGCTTTTTTTATTGCTGCTGTTGCTGTTGTTGCCAACGTCGTTGTTGCAGTTTTTCACCTTCAACCTCACGCTTATTACGTGCAGATTCATATAATTTTGTACCTTTTAATTCAGATGGTAAGTATTCCTGTAGTACAAAATGTTCTGGGTAATTATGCGGATATAAATAGTCGACACCATATCCCTGTTCTTTCATTAGTTTTGTAGGAGCATTTCTTAAATGAAGTGGAACAGGTAGGTTTGCTGTTTTTTCAGCTAAATCCATTGCTTTATTAATCGCTAAATACGTACTGTTACTTTTTGCACTTGTTGCTAAATAAACGGCACATTGTCCAAGAATAATTCGTGATTCAGGCATTCCAATCACTTGAACTGAACGGAAACATTCCCCAGCCAAAAGTAAAGCATTTGGATTCGAATTCCCTATATCTTCAGATGCAGCAATTAGCATACGACGTGCAATAAAGATAGGATCTTCACCACCTTTAAGCATACGTGCCATCCAATAAAGTGCACCATCTGGATCACTTCCACGAATGGATTTAATAAAAGCAGAAACGAGGTCATAATGCTGTTCACCTGCTTTGTCATAACGAGCAATATTTTGCTGTGCCACTTTTACAACAACAGCATTGGTGATGATATTTTCTAAATCAGGTTCAAAGGTGCTTGCAATTAAATCTAGTAAATTTAAAGCCTTACGAGCATCACCTGCTGAAAATTGAATTAGTGCATCAAACTCTTCTATTTGAATATATCGATCTTTTAAAAATTGATCTGTTTGAATCGCATTGTTAAGTAAGGTTTGAATCGCATTTTCATCTAAAGCATTTAAGGTATAAACCTGACAACGTGAAAGTAATGCGCTATTGACTTCAAATGATGGATTTTCTGTTGTTGCACCAATCAGTGTAATTTTGCCTTTTTCAACAGCATTCAAAAGTGCATCTTGCTGTGTTTTATTAAAACGATGAATTTCATCAATAAATACTACAGGTGGCATCAAATCGCCACCATCAGAAATCACTTCTCTTAATTCTTTTACGCCTGTATTTAGCGCAGATAAACTTACAAATGGTCTATCTATGGCTTGAGCAAGTAATAATGCGATAGTCGTTTTTCCAACACCAGGGGGTCCCCAAAAAATAATTGAAGGCAAATGCCCCTGATCAATCATTTGACGTAAAGGAGCATCTGAACCAAGAAGATGGTCTTGTCCTATAATTTCAGATAAGTCTCTAGGACGTAGGCGTTCAGGAAGTGGAATATTGCTGTCTGACATCTTGTTATTACTTTGCTAAGCTTTTACTTAGTCTACTATGTTATACATCTATCTAGGCAACAGTTTTAAATACAAAATTTACGATCATTCTTATGAAGCTGTTATCTTTATGAAATATTTAATTAGCGCTTGTTTGGCAAACATTCCTGTACGTTACGATGGAAAAGCCTATTACTATGAAAAAATCACGCAGCTAGTACAAACACAACAAGCTATCACTATATGTCCTGAAGTGGCAGGAGGATTAAATACGCCTCGATTAGCTGCAGAAATTATAAGTGGAACAGCTCAAGATGTTTTAAACAACACTGCAAAAGTAATCGATTCTCAAGGAAATGATGTAACAAAAGCCTTTATAGATGGCGCTTTTAAAACATTAAAAATCGCACAAAAGCATCAAGTTTCCACCGTTATTTTAAAAGAAAATAGCCCTTCTTGCGGCACACATTTTATTTATGATGGCTCATTTTCAGGTACAAAAACTGTTGGTTTGGGTATAACAGCGTGTTTACTACAGCAATACGGATTTCATGTGATATCTGAAGATGAGTTTTTAAAATCTTTACAGTAAACCTTCATTTTTTAATTAGCGAACCCAACGCACAATATAATCTTCAATTTCATCTTCATCGACTTCAGCTTCTGAAACACAGCGACCAGCAACTGACTTTCTTGCTTTAATAACGCTTTCTCTTGAACCTGTATTTAAATAGTGCCAAGACGGTAAACTCTTCCCCTCACTCATCCGCTGATAAGCACATGTCGATGGTAACCAATGTATTTTCGCTAATTTTTCAGGCGTTAACTGAATACAATCAGGTACATGTTGAACGCGGTTTGGATAATCGGAACAATGTCCTGTTTTACAATCTAATAACTTACAAGCAACTTTGGTATAAGCCACCTCATTCGTTTCATCATCTTCTAATTTAATAAGGCAACACAATCCACACCCATCGCACAAAGCTTCCCATTCAGCAGTATTTAACTCTGATAATGTATAGTTTTTCCAGAATTGCGGACGTAAAATTTCAGGCATGAACATAGGTTATAAAAAAGAAACGTATCAACATTATATCAGGCTTCAAGAATCAATAGAGAAAAGAGCCTGCTTTGAATAAAACACTTCGCACTTGTACAAAAAACAAACAAATACATCACAAATATTAGAATTATCATCTTTATACTGAATCGCATAATCAAAAAAATCACAAGGAGAATTCGAATGTTTCGTTGGGCTATTATATTTGCAGTTATCGCCTTAATTGCGAGTTTACTAGGTTTTGGTGGTGTTGCTGGTCTATCAAAAGATTTTGCTGTCATTTTACTTGTTGTTGCAGTCATTCTTGCAATTGTAGGCTTTCTGTCTCGAGGAAAAGTCTAAATAACGTATGCTATTTCATAAAAAGAAGAGCTTAGCCTCTTCTTTTTTTATTTGCATTGAACTCGTCATAATTTCTCACATTTGTTTCTATTTCATTTAATTCTTTCAGAACATCTGCAATATTTTTATGCTTTAATCAGGTTAATCATAATTAAAGCTTCAAGGATTGTGCATGAACTCTGTAATCAAAACACGTGAAATTCAATACACTGCTAAAGATGGTTCTACCTTAATTGGATACTTTGCTACGCCAGAATCCATAACACCTGTAGCAGGTGTAATTGTAGCTCCAGAATGGTGGGGACGAAATGAATATACAGAACAACGTGCACGTGAATTGGCTGAACATGGTTATGCAGCCTTAGCAATTGATATGTATGGCAACAAGAAGGTAACAGCGGAAGCCTCTCAAGCAAACGAATGGATGACAGAAACCTTTCAAGACCCAACTACCATCGTAACTCGTGCATCTGCTGCTTTAGAAACTTTAGCTGCACAAGATGAAGTCGATAGCTCAAGACTTGGTGCTATAGGCTTTTGCTATGGTGGCAAAGTCGTTTTAGATTTAGCCCGCTCTGGAGCACCAGTAAAAGCTGTTGCAACCTTTCATGGAATTTTAGCTGCTCAATCACCTGCCGAAGAAGGTAAAATTCAAGCAGAGATTTTAGTTTTACATGGCGAATTAGACAGCATGGTATCTTTAAATGATGTTGCAAGTTTCCGTGAAGAAATGCATGCAGCAAAGGTGAACCATGAAGTGATTGTTTTTGAAGATGCTAAACATGGCTTTTCAAACCTACTTGCCGATGAAAGAGCCAAAGCGAATGGTGTAGATCTTGGCTATAATGCAGAAGCAGAAAAGCAAGGCCTCGACGCGATGTATGAATTACTCGCACATCAACTAAAAGCTTAGAGCAGAATTACCAATTATATTCACATGAATATGAAAGTAATAAAATGAAAAAAGAGGATGAACAAATGACTGAAAATAACTGCATATATTGTAACTTTGATGAATATGACATCATTGCAAAAAATGATTTCGGCGTGATTTTACCCGAACCAAATGCGCTATCTAAAGGACATTGTGTAATTGTGCCTCTTCGTCATGTTAGCTCTTTTTTTGATGTCACAGACAAAGAGCGTAAAAGTCTAATGACGTTATTAGAACTAGCGCGAAATGAACTAAAAATACGCCATCAGCCTGAAGGTTTTCACGTTGGTTTTAATGATGGTAATGTTTTTGGTACAGCATCTGAGCATTTACACATTCATATTATTCCACGCTACGAAGGACAAGCATTACAACTTGATGCTCGTTGGGGAATGACAGGCTAAAGTTATATTATTTTTATTTTAAAATGGTGTTTAGGCACCATTTTTTATGTCTAAAAAATGCTTTCAATCTAATGCTTCTATTTAATTTAAGGGCTACTCAGGCAATTCCGCTATACTAAAGCCATAGTTTATATTTCCCCTGCCCTATGTCTGAATTTTCCTTTTCAAATGCACTTTTAACTTGGTTCGATGAACATGGTCGTCATGATTTACCATGGCAATTAGCCAATGATCCTTACAAGGTTTGGGTGTCAGAAATTATGTTGCAACAAACTCAGGTCAAAACTGTGTTGCAATATTTTTCCCGTTTTGTTGAACGCTTTCCAACGGTTGAAGATTTAGGATACGCATCTTGGGATGATGTAGCACCCTACTGGGCGGGTTTAGGTTATTACGCACGTGCAAGAAATCTACATAAAGCAGCAGGAATTGTTGCACAAAAAGGGCAATTTCCAAGTAGTTTAGATGAGTGGATAGAACTCCCAGGAATTGGTCCATCTACAGGTGGAGCACTTATGTCACTGGGTTTACGCAAGTACGGTGTCATTATGGATGGTAACGTTAAGCGTGTGTTATCTCGCTTCTTCGCTATTGAAGATGATTTATCTAAACCAGTTCACGAACGTGAAATGTGGAACATTGCAAAAAGCTTATGTCCTACTGAACGTAATCATGACTACACACAAGCTATTATGGATTTAGGTGCAACGGTCTGTACACCCAAAAAACCCTTGTGTTTGTATTGTCCAATGCAACAGCACTGCAAAGCACATCAACAAGGTTTAGAAACTGAATTACCCTTCAAAAAACCTAAAAAAGCAGTCCCTATAAAATCTGCTCATATTTTATTAATTCAATGTGAAGATCAATGGTTATGGCAACAACGTCCAAACTCTGGCTTGTGGGGCGGTTTATGGTGCTTACCTATTATTGAAAATGAAATGAATTTTATAGAAAAAACTCAAAGTTTAGGGTTAAAAAAAGTCATTAAAAAAGTGCAAATATCCCATAACTTTACTCATTTCACATGGTTGTTAGACGCTGCTTGTTTTGAGGTTGATGCTGACTTAAAAGAGCATTTAGCAATTGAACTTGATGGCACTTGGTATTCATCACAAATTGCTACAGAAATGGGCATTCCCACTGCCATGAAAAAATTGATCTCTGCTGTAAATTTATGACATAGTCAGGTGATTACTAAAACAGTTATATAAAGAAAAGGAATGTCTTGTGCTGCGCCTTCGCTCTATTTTAAGTTTAATTTTTATTGTTGTTTTTCTTGCAGCATGTAGTACAGCACCGAAAAAACCAAACCAACCACTCAATCCTGCTATGGTTCAAAAACTCAAGAATATGAGCTTACCCGATAGGCTTCCTGTTCCTGTCCAAGGTGTAAAGAACAATAATTTAACAGATACATGGGGTGCATCTCGAAGCAGTGGTAGAATACATGAAGGTGTCGATATTATGGCTCCACGTGGAACGAAAGTTTTTAGTACAACAGAAGGCTTAATTGCAGACTTGCGTAATAATAACTTGGGCGGAAAGGTCATTTGGATTTTGGGTCCAAGTGGAAGTTGGCATTACTATGCGCATTTAGATGACCATAAACGTGGTTTACGCGTAGGTGATTATGTCAAAAAAGGTGACTTGCTAGGTTATGTTGGCAATACTGGTAATGCTCGTAAAACTGCGCCACACTTACACTATGGAATTTATTTAGGTGGTAAAGGTCGTGGTGCTGTTAACCCCTATCCATATTTACGTTAATTTTCTTTAGGAATTATTCATGTCAGAAGCGTTGATCAATCGTCTGGTAGAGTTTGCTGAATCAGGTAATCAACAAAAAATTGTGGTGGCTGGGAAAAGTCGTCAGGGTTGGGTCATGGAAATTACAGAAGAAGCTTTATTAATGAGCACAGGTTTTTCAGACAAAGTAGGCAAAGATGACTGGATTTCTTTTGAAGATATTCAACAAGCTGAACTCTTTTATTGGGATAACAAATCTGACCAATGGACTGAATTTAAACTTTAATTTATTCCTTAAATAATAAAAATAATGGAGCATTTCCATGACGTCTTTAACTGTAAAACGCTGTGGTTGGTGCTCCAATGATCCTCTTTATATGGCTTATCATGATCAAGAATGGGGATGTCCAATTTCTGCTGAGCAACAACTCTTTGAAATGTTGTGTTTAGAAGGTCAACAATCTGGTTTATCTTGGATTACCGTACTCAAAAAACGCGAATGTTATCGTGAACATTTCTTTAAATATTCCATTTCAGACATTGCAGATTTAAGTGATAAAGATTTAGAAATTAAGGTTCAAGATATAGGACTTATACGCCATATTGGAAAACTAAAGGCAATTCGCGATAATGCCATTGCTTGGCAGAATCTTAAAAATAACGGTGAAGATGTATCTGCTTGGCTATGGAGTTTTGTTCAAAATACCCCTCTTGTAAACGATGTACCAGATTATAAGAAAGCACCTGCACACACTGAGTTGAGTGTTTTAATGTCAAAGCAACTTAAGAAAAAAGGCTTTAAATTTGTGGGACCGACAACTTGTTATTCTTTTATGCAAGCTGTAGGAATGATTAACGATCATGAAAATGACTGTACGTTTAAATATGCAATGAAATAAAAATGTATTAGTCAGCTCACTGATTTTTTACCCATGTTGCCAATACTTGAACAGCAGCTCTTATTTCATCTGAAAGCTCATGCCCTGCATTTAAACGAATACAATTTAAATACCTCTCATCTTCACCAAAGACTATACCTGGCACAATATTAATTTTCTGTGTCTGTGCAAAGCGATACAGATCCAAACTATTTATATTTTCTGGTAGTTGCAACCAAATAGAATATCCGCCTTCTGGCTGACTAATTCGAACATCAATCCCAGAAAAAGCTTGCTTGATATATTGTCTATATTCAGCCACTTGTTTAAAAAGTTTTGGTCTTAATTGATTTAAATGCCTTCTATAAGCACGACAATGAATTAAATCTGCTAGACCTAATTGTAAAGGCGTATTCACGACAACATTTCTATTAATAAATTGCGTTCTAGAAGATGTTAATTGGGAAGTGATGCAGAACCATCCAACTCTATATGCAGAAGAAAGTGACTTTGATACAGAACCACAATAAATCACATAGCCATCTTGATCCCAATGCCGAATAGGTAAAGGTCTGTTTTGATTAAATCCACATTCTGCATAAATATCATCTTCAATAATAAAACATTGATATTGAGATGCTAATTCTGCAATTTTTTGTTTTTCTTCATTACTTAAGCAAAAGCCTAAAGGGTTTTGATAATTTGCAGTAAGTAAACAAGCTTTTGCTCCTGAATACTTCATTTCATGTTCTAAACGCGCTAAATCAAATCCATCGTGTTGAGCTGGAATTTCTACTATTTTCCTTTTTAAACTCGCTAATAATTGAAGCTGACCATTAAAATTTGGCGTTGGAATAATAATACTATCGCCCTGCTCCGTAAGCGTTTGTATAACAGCAGATAAAGCTGGCATACAGCCATTACTAATAAAAACATCATCTTTAGAAATGTAAATGCCATCTTCTAGCCAATGTGAAACTAAGGCTTCTCTTAAAATAATATGCCCTTGCCGATCGCTATATAAAAAATCTTCAGGTTTGCTGTGCTTCAAAGCGCGTTGAATTGAACGGCGTAGTGCATCTGTCGGAATAAGATTAGGCGATAGCTGAATTGCACCTAAATGAATTAATTTGTCATGTATAGAAGCGGCATTAATTTCTATTTGTAAGTCTAAATTAGAAACCTTTCTTGGATGAGATTTAAAGTCATTATGCAAAGGTTGGTCACTTTCAACTTTAAATGCTTTTACAAAATAGCCCGATTTCGGTTTTACATAAATCAGCCCCTGCGCTTCTAATAATTCATAACAACTTTTTGCTGTATTCAAACTGATCTTTTGCTGTTCGGCAAAATCTCTCAATGACTTAAGTTTTTGTTCATTTTCTAACTCACCCATATATATTTTTTGTGCTAGTTGCTGAGCAAGACTTTGATATTGAAACGTCACAATCTGTACCTATTTTTTATAAAATATTGTATCTGTAACCAAATTAAACCTTAATTTATTCTTGAATTATAGTTTTACAGGAATAATTCATGAAAAATATCATTATATTCGCATTAAGCACTTGTTTATTTGCATGCCAGCCTATTCAAACCAAAGATGAACTTGAATATGCATTTGTATGTAAGTCACTAATTAATGGCTACTTAAATGCTCAAAGAATCACTGAATTTGAACTTCAAGATGAATCTTTCATTAAGGATCAACTCATTTATACATATAAAAAACAGAACGTATCAGGAATGGTACTGGGTATTCCTCAACCTCCAGAGCTTTTATTTGCATGCTCAAAGCAAATGAATAGGTACCAATTAAGCCTAATAAATCATGATAAAACTCAATTAAATATCCTGCAATTTAGTGAATCTCCTAAATCTTGATAAGGTGTTTATTGAAAACTTAAATTACATTCACAATGTTCAGGACTTTTCTCTTTATGTTAGATTTATTGTATAAAAAATGTTTTATATATTCAGACCGTTATAGAATATTATAAACGATCAGAATATATTGATCATAAAGATACACGTGACTCAAATGCCCGTGTTTTACCCAAAAGTCTGCTAAGATAACTGCAACTTTTAAACTATAAAATGAATTTGAGAAAACTTATGAGTAAAGCCTTACCCATCGCTGTAGCTGTAATTTTAGGCGGTGCTGCACTTGTTCCTGTTTACTATGCAACTCAAACTCCAGCTACGCAAACTGCAAAAGCATCTGCGAATGCATCGGGTATTGAAAAAATTAGTTATGCTTTAGGTTTTGAAGTTGCACATCAAACTCCTCCAGAGCTTGATATTGACAGCTTTGTAACAGGTATTCGTGATGCACATGCACGCAAACAACCTGCATACACAGAAGAAGAATTACAAAAAGCATTTGAGCAATACCAGCAAGAAATGCAACAAAAACAAGTTGCAGATACTCAACAAGCTCAAAGTACAAATGATTCTTTCCTAAGTGAAAATGCGAAAAAAGATGGCGTAAAAACAACAGCTTCTGGTTTGCAATACAAAATCACTAAAGAAGGTACTGGTAAAGCACCTACAGGCTCTCAAACAGTTAAAGTTCACTACACAGGTAAACTTGTAGATGGCAAAGTATTTGATAGTTCTGTTGAACGTGGTGAGCCTATCGAATTCCCACTCAACCAAGTCATTCCGGGTTGGACAGAAGGTCTTCAACTTATGAAAGAAGGTGGCAAAGCGACACTGTATATTCCAGCCAATTTGGCATACGGCGCTCAAGGTGTTCCTGGTACAATTCCACCAAATAGCACATTAGTTTTTGATGTTGAACTTATTCAAGTTAAATAAAAATACAGAATAAGGAGAGCATTGCTCTCCTTATTTATTTAAGGAAATATAATGAAAATTCAAATGACACTCTTGTGTTTAGCGCTATGCAGTACGGGTCTTTCTGCAAAAACAATAAACAACAAAAGTAGCTACGAAGATAAAGTTGGCTACAGTTTTGGCTATATTATGGGTCGTGGTAATGCAGATGCACTCAAAAACATAGACTTAGATGCATTTTTAGATGGTTTAAAAGCCGCATCAAAAGGACAATCTTCTGCATTATCTGATGAAGAAATGTCTAAAGTATTAACTCAATTCAAAAAAAATGCCGAAGCAAAACAGCTTCTTGCACATAAAAACCTAGCTGAACAAAATGAAAAAATTGGTTCGGCATTTCTTGCAGAAAATGCTAAAAAACCCAATGTTAAAGTCACTAAATCTGGCTTACAGTACGAAGTTATTAAGCAAGGCTCTGGTAAAACACCAAAAGCATCTTCTAAAGTAAAAGTAGATTATGAAGGTCGTTTATTAAATAACACGGTATTTGATAGCTCAATTGCACGTCAACAACCTGCTGAGTTTATGGTAAGCCAAGTAATTTCAGGTTGGACTGAAGGGCTCCAACTCATGAAAGAAGATTCAATCTATCGTTTCTATATTCCTGCAAAATTAGCATATGGTGAAATTGGTTCAGGTGATGTTATTGAGCCAAATAGCACATTAATTTTTGATGTTGAGCTTTTAGAAGTTTCTCCAAAATAATTTGCAAAGCACAATTTTAAGTCATAAAAAAAGACCGCAAAATGCGGTCTTTTTTTATAAATATCATATTATGGTTTTAAATTACGAGGTCTAAAGCCTGTCGCAATTAATACGACACCATAAACGACAACACCCGCAATACACAGCCCAACAAGTTCAACTACACGCATCCATTGCGAAGCATCACCATTATATAAAGTTAAGCCATACCATAAAGCGACTATCATTGCTGCATTCGCAATAGCAAACTGAACTATCAGCTTTTTCCAATGTGCACCAAATCTGAAAATATCGCGCTTATGTAAATAAAAATATAACATCCCAGCATTGACTACAGCAGAACCTGAAGATGCTAAAGCAAGCGCCATATGGTTTGCATGCCAATCAATAAGCTTAAATACCCCAATAAAGATGATGTTTAAAACTGCATTGACTGCAACTGCCATTAAGCCTACACGTACCGGCGTTCTAGTATCTTGACGTGCATAGAAACCTGGTGCGAATACTTTAATAAGCATAAATGAAATAACACCTGCACTCATACATTGTAATGCTAAAGCAGTCATATACGTATCTTCAGCGGTGAATGCACCGCGTTGGAAAAGTGTCTGAATAATTGGTGTTGAAAGCATAAATAGCGCAATACTTGCAGGTACACCAACCAAGATAATCACTTTCGTAGCCCAATCCATCATACTACGAAATTTTGCCTGATCTTGTTCTGCAATACGTTCTGACAATGACGGTAAAATGACAGTTCCAATAGCAACACCAATTAAACCTAAAGGCAATTCTGTCATACGTTCTGCACTGTATAACCAAGAAACAGAACCATCTTGCATATAAGATGCCCAAATTGTATTAAGCAATAAATTGATTTGAGTAACAGATACACCAAAGAGTGCAGGTAACATCAATCTCATGATGCGATCTACACCTTCGTGTTTGAAATCTATCTTTGGTGGAATGAGTAATTTTTTACGCCACAACTCAGGAATCTGAATCGCTAACTGTAAAAATCCTGCTGCAACAACAGACCATCCTAAAGCCATAATAGGTGTATCCATATATGGCGTGAACCATAATGCACCCGCAATCATCGCAACGTTTAATAATACAGGGGCAAATGCAGGGGTGGTAAAAGATCCGTAACTGTTCAAAATACTGCTCGCAAAAGCAGTTAATGACATAAACAATAAATATGGAATCGTAAGGCGGAACATATCCGTAGCCAAAGCAAATTTGGCAGGATCGTCATGGAAACCAGGTGCATAGACATAAATAATGACTGGCGCAGCAATCATGGCAAAGAGCGTCAATAAAGACATAACCGTTGCTAAACAACCAAATACGCGGCTAATGAGTATTTGAACTTCGGCATGTGCACGTGTGGTCTTATATTCTGTAAGTACTGGAATAAAAGCTTGAGAAAATGCACCTTCGGCAAACAATCGCCTAAAGAAGTTTGGAATACGAAATGCCACGACAAAAGTATCGAAGTCTTTGCCTGCGCCAAATACACTGAGTAAAACAATGTCACGTACTAATCCCAATACGCGAGATAGCATTGTCATTGCACTTACAATTACGGTCGATCGCCAAAGCGCCATCGGAACCACCTAGTTTAAAATCAAGTCGCTATTGTAATGAAACTCTTTGTGAAATTGCATTGTTTAATCATTCTACAATTTAACAATTTATAGGTTTTTTAGTTGCTTTAGTTGATTTCTAAATTTTACCCAGTCAAAAAATGGACCCGGATCGGTTTTTCGCCCTGGTGCTATATCTGAGTGCCCTGCAATATGTTGTTTAATTTTTGGATATGCTTTTTGTAGTGTTGCGACCACATTCGCTAAAGCTTCATATTGTGCTTCATCAAAAAGTAAATCATCACTCCCCTCTAATTCAATACCAATAGAATAATCATTACATTCATTTAAAGCTAAATAACTTGAACGTCCTGCATGCCAAGCACGATCTTTAAAATTAACAAATTGAATAATTTTTCCAGATCTTAAAATTAAAAGATGTGCAGAAACCTGCATTCCTTCAATGGTTTGGAAGTATGGATGCGCTGACCAATCTAATTTATTTTGAAAGAAATCTTCGATATATCCACCACCAAATTGTGACGGTGGCAAACTAATATTATGGATAACAACCAACTGAATATCTGTATCGTCAGGACGCTGATTAAAATTTGGCGAAGGAATTTGTTGAGCACATTTGAGCTGTCCATCAACGACCTGAAAAGACGATGCCTGTTGCATAAATCAGTCCTGAATATTTTGAGTTAAATTTCGCGATCAATCCATCCTAAAACTTTCACTTAAAAATCTCAAACTTAGTGATGTAACTTGGTTAAAAAATGCGTTTTTTAATGCAACAATGCTAATATATCCCACAATTTTATGGGCTCTCAAATACGGATATTGCTATGAGCATCTCACAAGCTTTATTAGAACAATCTATTCAACTCAATATTCAACAAGTGCTGCAAGAAGATATTGGTGATGGTGATATTACCGCTTTATTAACGCCTGAGAATGAACAAACAACAGCAACGATTATTAGCCGTGAAGAGATGGTACTTGCGGGTCAGCCTTGGGTAAATGCACTTATTCAAGCTTATGATGCAACAGTTCAAATAATATGGCTTAAAAATGATGGCGATATTGTTGCTGCAAATGAAGCTTTTTTAAAGCTCTCTGGTTCTGCCCGTAGCTTACTTACCGTAGAACGTCCTGCCCTCAATTTTGTACAAACACTTTCTGCTGTAGCAACAAAAACAGCTGAATATGTAAAACATTTAGATGGTTTAAATACAAAATTACTCGATACACGTAAAACTTTACCCGGCTTACGTATTGCACAAAAATATGCGGTAGCTATTGGTGGTGGTCAAAACCATCGCTTAGGCTTGTTCGATGCCTTCTTAATTAAAGAAAACCACATTATGGCAGCAGGTGGCATTGCCCAAGCGATTGCAAAAGCACATAGTATTGCGCCAAATAAACCTGTGGAAGTGGAAGTGGAAACTTGGGAAGAACTAGACCAAGCACTTGAAGCAGGTGCAGATATCGTCATGCTTGATAATTTCAGTCAACAGCAAATGATTGATGCAGTAAAACATGTTGCAGGTCGATGTAAACTAGAAGCTTCAGGCAATATTACAATTGAAAACTTACGTGAAGTTGCAACCACTGGTGTCGACTATATTTCAATGGGTGTTTTAACCAAAGATGTTAAAGCGATTGATTTATCTATGCGGTTTAATGGTTAAATCTGCGTACTAAATTCAGGCTTATCATGAATAACAGAGTGAATCCTTTTTTAAAACTTCACTCTGAGTTCTGTTGATCTGTCTGAATGATTCATTTCTCATCATTTCCCCGTGGCGCACAGGTACACATTAAAAAGGTAGCAATCATTAAACCTATAATAAGAACAATCATGTTTTCTCCTTTTAAAGAATTTCACGATGCCCAATATGTTAAAAATGAATTGTGTTGGAAAAATAAATGGTTGTTATAAGATTGTCTAAAAATAATTACCTACGTATTTTTTCTACTTCTTTATGTAATGTTTAGCCATAAAAAAAGCGCCATTTACACGGCGCTTTTTTTATGACAACTTAGGTTTTAAACTTACCAACCTAAAGCTTCTTGTTGTTTTTTCACTAACTCTTGAATACCTTTTTCAGCCATTTCCAACATTGCATTTGATTGTGCACGAGTAAATGGTTTATCTTCTGCAGTACCTTGAATTTCAATAAACTCACCTGCTTGCGTCATTACAACATTCAAGTCAGTTTGGCAGTTAGAATCTTCTTCGTAGCAAAGATCTAGAAGTACTTCATCTTTAAAAATACCCACAGAAACCGCAGCCACTAAACCTTTTAATGGATCTTGCTTAATTTTCTTTTTCTCAAGTAGTACATTCATCGCATCAATTAATGCCACTGCTGCACCTGTAATCGATGCTGTACGTGTACCACCGTCGGCTTGAATAACATCACAGTCAATTGTAATTGTATTTTCACCAAGCTTTTTAAGATCAACCATTGCACGTAAGCTACGGCCAATTAAACGCTGAATTTCTTGCGTACGACCACTTTGTTTACCGCGGGCAGCTTCACGGTCACTACGAGTATGTGTAGAACGTGGCAACATACCATATTCAGCTGTTACCCAACCTTGTCCCTGACCTTTTAAAAAACGAGGTACTGAGTGATCAATACTTGCTGTACAAAGGACTTTTGTATGACCGAATTCAACCAATACAGAACCTTCCGCATAACGAGTGTAGTTACGGGTAATTTTAACGTCACGCAATTGATCTAAAGTACGTTGGTCAATACGCATAATTTGTCCTTATTTATTACTCAAATATATTACAACCAAGTATAACAGAAGCAGATACAAAGGTTTTGTTACAGCTGTTAAACCAACCCTATTTAAAGATAGAACTATTGCAATAATTTGAAATGCTTAAAAATAAGATGACTATTTAAATAATGGTTTTGCTAAACTGAGTTGATAACAATTGTAGGGATACATTTGACATGTCCATTCGTGACGAACGTAAACGACAAAGTCGACAAGCTATTATAGATACGTCATTGCGCCTTAGTATTTCTGGACGTTCATTTAGTAGTATTAGCTTACGAGAAATTAGTCGTGAGACTGGACTTGTTCCTACAGCGTTTTATCGCCACTTTAAAGATATGGATACTTTAAGCTTAGAACTCGTCGATCGAATTTCTCTCAATTTAAAAAGTACTTTACATCAATTAGGACAGACCTATTTATATCAACCAGAAGCCAAAATTCAGAAAAGTTTAGAACTCTTTTTTCAAACAATTAATCAACAATCTGAAGAATGGATTTTTGTGATTTCTGAACGCTGGGGGGCATCTCAAGTCCTTCGAAAAGCCATTGCTCGAGAAATTGAATATTTGGTAGAAGATCTAGCCATCGACTTACATCGCTTAGAAAGTGTTAAACATATTCAACAATTAGATGATGTAAAAATATTAGCCCAGCTTTTAATCAATTTAGCATTCAACTGGGTCATGACTTGGATTGAACTTCCTAAACAATATGAGCCACCTGCTTTAGCTCAACAACAACAACTTTTACAAGATCAAGCGGTAACACAAGTTAGACTACTTTTTCATGGAATTTCAAATTGGGGAAAAAACCAAATTTAGAATATTCAATGATAGGCAAAAAAAACCGCTCAAAATGAGCGGTTTTTAGATGTATCAAAATTATTTTGCTTTATGTTCTTTTTCAACTAAGTACTTCACGACTTGAGTCACTTTAGCATCTTCACCTTGAACGACATATTTACCATTCACAACAACTGCTGGAACACCTGTAAGTTGGTACTGTTTCGCCAATTTATTTGATTCAGCAATTTTTGCTGAAATTGGAAAAGAGTTATACATGCTATTAAATTTAGCTTCTGGAATACCATACTTCACAAAGAATTTAGCTTGTGATTGTTGATCGAAAATTTGTTGACCATTTTCATGAATTGCTTTGAACAATGGTAAGTGAATTTGGCGACGCTTACCTAAAGCTTCTGCTACATAGTAACCACGTGCATTTGCTTCCCAAACAGGGTTCATTGCAGCAGGTGTACGAACAAAGTTTACATAACTTGGACGTGTTTTTAACCATGACTGCATATGTGGTTCTAATTTATGACAATGGCCACAGCCGTACCAAAAAAATTCACGAACTTCTACTTTTCCAGGAACATCTACTTTCCCAGGATTCGCAAGTACTGTGTAATCTTTACCAGCAACAAAGTTAGCTGCCATTGCACCACTTGAAATTGCCAACATCGCCGTAGCGAGGCTACCCAAAAGAATTTTTTTCATTGAACTTATTTGCCTCAAAAATATTATGATTAGCTTATTCAAATACTATAAAACAATTATGCCTATTTCGTTTTCATTCTGTGAACTTTTTTACTGCTTTTATCGCTTTTTTTATAATAATCGCTACACTAAGCCTATACAAAGTTTTTTGAATTATAACGACTTGATTGAGGTAACCCCGATGTCGCATTTGAATGTTGATCCACAAGAAATTGCAAAATTCGAAGCATTCGCAGCCATCTGGTGGGATCAGCATTCTGAATTCCGCCCTTTGCACATGATTAATCCATTACGTTTAAATTGGATTGATGAACATTCAGGTGGCATCACAGGTAAAAAAGTACTCGATGTCGGCTGTGGTGGTGGTATTTTGGCAGAAAGCATGGCACGTCGTGGTGCAAATGTTCTTGGTATCGACATGGGCGAAGCGCCTCTCAATGTAGCTCGTTTACATGCAGAGCAAGAAGGTGTTCAAAATATTGAATATCATCAAGTTCCTGTCGAGCAACTTGCAGAAGAACAAGCTGGTCAATACGATGTAGTTACTTGTATGGAAATGCTCGAGCACGTGCCCGATCCTGCATCTATTATTCTTGCTTGCCAAAAATTAGTTAAGCCCGGTGGTCACGTATTTTTCTCTACCATTAACCGTAATCCAAAGTCATATTTATTTGCCATTATTGGTGCCGAATATGTCCTTCGTATGCTCGCAAAAGGTACGCACGATTACAGTAAATTTATCAAACCGTCAGAGTTAGCCCACGACATTCGTAGTGCAAATTTAAAACTCAAAGATATGACAGGTTTACACTATAACCCTCTCACTAAGCGTTATTGGTTAGCACCAAATGTTGATGTGAACTATATGGTTTATACGCAAAAAGAAGAAGCATAATGAAAGCGGTATTATTTGACTTAGATGGTACTTTAATAGATACCGCAGCAGATTTTATCCGCATTATTCAAGACATGTGTCGTGAAGAAGGCAAAGCTGTTGTTGACGCAGATCTCATTCGCACACAAGTCTCTGAAGGCGCTCGTGCAATGGTGAAATTAGTCTATCCTGAACTAGAAGTGACAGATCCTATTTTCCTTGCACATCGTCAGCGCTTTTTAGATTTATATGGCGCAGATATTGCTGTAGATACAGACCTTTTCGAAGGGATGTATCCGCTACTAGAAGATCTTGAAAGCCAAAATATTCCTTGGGGAATTGTGACCAATAAACCACGTTGGTTAAGTGAAGAATTACTTAAAGCTCTTCATTTAACATCTCGTTGTTCTGTATTAGTTTGCCCTGAAGATGTAACGAATACTAAGCCAGATCCTGAGCCTATGTATCTTGCAGCAAAACAAATCAACATAGATGTTCAAGACTGTATTTATGTCGGTGATCATCCACGAGATATAGATGCAGGTCGTAACGCTAATATGTACACTATTTTAGCTGCTTATGGTTATTTACCAATCGAACACAAAGATGACTTAACAGCATGGCATGCAGATTGTATAGTGAACAATGTGGATGAATTACATCAGGTCATTCGTCAAATGGTGATAAAACCGCAATAAAAATTTAAAGTCATAATGATATAAAACGAGGAGGTTCGACTATGAAGTATTCAGAATATAAGCCTCGCCCCGACTTATTAAAAGATCGCATTATTTTAGTTACAGGCGCAGGTGATGGAATTGGTCGTGCAGCAGCACTTAGCTATGCCCTACACGGCGCAACAGTTGTATTACATGGTCGAACCTTAAATAAACTTGAAGTCATTTATGACGAAATTGAAAGTTTAGGTGCACCACAACCTGCTATTTTGCCACTACAACTTTCAAGTGCATCACCACGTGATTATGAGCTTTTAGTTGATACCTTAGAAAAGCAATTCGGTCGTTTAGATGGCATTTTGCATAATGCTGGTATCTTAGGTGAGCGTACAGAGCTAGAGAACTACCCTGCGGATGTATGGGACGATGTAATGGCTGTGAATTTACGCGCGCCTTTTGTTCTTACTCAAGAATTACTTCCTTTATTAAAAAAATCGGAAAATGCATCCGTTGTATTTGCAAGTTCTGGTGTTGGACGAGAAACTCGCGAACGTTGGGGTGCTTATTCTGTTTCTAAAATTGCCATAGAGGCAGTTAGTGAATTATTTGCTAAAGAAAATACACATCCAAATTTACGTTTTAATTGTATAAACCCAGGTGCAACACGTACCGCAATGCGTGCAAAAGCCTTCCCAAATGAAGATCCCAAAACACTTGCCACACCTGAAATGATTATGCCTGCATATTTATATTTAATGGGTGATGACAGTCTTGCTTTGAACGGTCAAAGCATTGATGCTCAAGATTAATATCAAACGATTTAATCTAATTCTAAAAAGAGGGCTTTCGCCCTCTTTTTTATTTTTAAAATGACTGTTTTTTATTCAGCTAAAAATTGAAGCATTGTTTTTACAACAATTTAAATCATACTTAGCCATATCCTAAAATTTAGAGAAGCACATGTCTGACTTTAGCAATATTGGCGTTACTCACCTTGAAGATGGAATGGTATCTTTACTTGTAGATGGCAAACCTATTTCTGAAAAATACGGCATGAAATTTGAAGCAACGATTATCAATGAACTTCAAGCCCTAGAAAACGGAAAAAATATAAAGCTGTTTGATCAATTTGTTTTTTCACATACAGATTTAAACTTCGAACACTCTTACCATTACGTTACAAGTCTTATAAAAGAAGATGATACATACCGCACAGTAACAAACTTCGTCTATAAAATTATTGCTTCAGGACAAGCACCTTTTGAACATGTGATTACAAAACAAGGCGTACCTTTAAGCCCAGAAGATGTCAAAGAATTTATTAATGCGCATGTTCAAAAATCTTTAACAGATTACACAGACATGAAATATGCATACTAAAAAAACAGCATAAATTTCATATTTAAAAAGGCAGCTCGAACTGCCTTTTTTATGCGAACAAAAAATATAAATCGTTTTTTTATATCGTTACAATAATATTATTCGGTTTTTATGATTAAGCTCTATTCCTTATAATACCCTGCAAGCAAAGCGGCAGATAAGGAGCTATCAATGACTGATTTAAAACATAAAGTTGAAATGATTCGCTCAATTGAAAACTTACAACTTTCTACAGATTTAATTCATGCATTAGAGGACGCGCAGCAAGCTCAATATGTAGTTGAAGCTGTGAACTCTCTACAAGACTTAGTACAACATTGGAACTAAATTCGATAAAACAGTCCTACATTGGGCTGTTTTTAATCGGCTTATAATAATTGAAAAATCCATTTTAAAATTTGTTCTGATATGTAATTCAAATTTTATAAATTCTCTAAAATGTATCATAATGTCTTAATATTTATATGGCTTTAAAATAAAAAGTTAATCTTTCTTCACAGTTTCTCTGCATTTTTTCAGT
Organism: Acinetobacter sp. FY683; assembly: GCF_059515885.1. NCBI lineage: Bacteria > Pseudomonadati > Pseudomonadota > Gammaproteobacteria > Moraxellales > Moraxellaceae > Acinetobacter > Acinetobacter sp. FY683. The sequence goes on from NZ_JCAKNA010000013.1 coordinate 56,860, forward strand.
AGAGTAATCTAATAGTTAAAATAATATTAAGAGGGTTAAACATGAAAAAGATTTTGTCGATACTCGCAATTTCTTTCAGTGCTTTGATGGCAAGCAGTATCACAACTGCTGCACCTCATCATGATGATGAACGTGGTTTTGACAAACCGCGTAATGAACAAGGTAGATATAAACGCGAGTTCCGTGCAGAAGATAATGATCAATGGGTTGAAAAACGTCGTGTACGTGAAGAAAGAGGCGTTCAACGTTTACAGCAACTAAAATGGCAAGAAGGCTATGTCATGCCTCAACATTATCGTGGAAACAGTTATAAGGTAGATTTTAAAGACACCAACCTGCCTAAACCTTCACGTAATGAACAATGGTATAAAATTAATAATAGCTATATCTTAGTCAATACCGACAGTAATACGATTACACGTATAGCAGATTAATGCTGAACGTTTAAAAGAGCCCAATATTTGTTTGGGCTTTTTTATATCTATTATTTTATCAATTCTTAATTTCTTCATTTATTTCACAATTCCGCTATATATCTCTCATTATTTATCGTTAGTTTTCCACTAATTTAAAGCTATAGGAAAAACACTCCAATATATTTAATGGTGAAACTAATGAATAAAGTCTTAACAACAATCGCCCTCTCATTAAGCGCACTTATGGCAACTTCTGCGATGGCGGCACCACAACAAGATTCTCGTTTCAATCATCAATCACCTGCATCTGCACACTGGAATTCAAATGACAAACATTCAAGTAACCAATATTCAAATTATGGTAATCGATATAATTCACATAAAGTAAATCCAAAACGAGATTTGCGTGTTGGGCAATCTCTGCCACATCAATATGATTCTTCACGCTACAAAGTAGATTATCGTGATGTTAAACATCTAAAGAAACCTAAGCGTAATGAAGCTTGGTATAAAGTGCGTGGTGATTATGTGCTAGTAGATACCAAGAAAAATACGATACTAAGAATTGCTTAAAATTTAGTTGCATAAAAAGTTTGCTGAAAGGCAAACTTTTTTATGAAACATTAACCCATATCGAAAGAATTCACTTAAACCCAAATATGGATTCTTTATATTTAGATCAAATCTCTATAAAAAATAAAAGATCAGATCAATACGAAAGAGATCTTAATAAAATGAGAGAGTTTAAATTACCAATAATTTTTAAAATTACATGACTGTATTTTAATTTTTATAAAAATCGCAGATACTTTAAAGATTCGAAGCAATTGAGATGGGTATGACCATAAATACATCCGACAACTCACATAGCATGACTTTACAATACGTACATTGGTTTCGACATTCTGCACCTTATATTAATGCACATCGTAATAAAACATTTGTGATTATGTTTGACGGTGAAGCAGTTCAGCATGAAAATTTTCAGCATATTATTCATGATATTGCGCTATTACACTCTCTTGGCATTCGCTTAGTACTTGTTCATGGTGCACGCCCACAAATTTCTCACAACTTAAAAATTAATAATATTGATACGCCATTTCATAACAATAAACGCATTACTACACGTGAATCTCTAAACTCAATTATGAATGCTGTTGGCTCAATTCGTTTGCAAATTGAAGCCTTACTTTCTATGGGACTTGCAAACTCACCAATGTACGGTGCTCGTATAGATGTTGTTTCAGGCAATTTTGTTACGGCTAAACCTTATGGCATTCGAGATGGTGTCGATTACCAACTTACTGGTGAAGTTCGTACTTTAGATACCTCAGCTATTCATCGTCATTTAGACAATCAAAATATTGTTGTTCTTGGCCCAACGGGTTATTCGACTACAGGTGAGGTTTTCAATTTACTTGCTGAAGAAGTAGCAACAAAAGCAGCCATTAGCTTAAAAGCAGATAAATTGATTTTCCTTGGAAAACACCACGGATTAACCAATGAACAAGGTCAATTAGTACGCGAAGTATTACCCCATCAAATTGATCAATTTATTCAACAATACCAAGAGCAAAGCCCCAATCGGGCATTACATTTAAAAGGTGCAAAACTTGCGTCTTTAAACGGTGTAAATCGTGTTCACTTGCTTTCTTATAGTTATGATGGTGCTCTTATTGAAGAGCTTTTCACACGTGATGGCTCAGGCACCATGATTACCGATGCGCATTATGAAGACGTGCGTATGGCAAATATTCAAGACGTTGGTGGACTCATTAACCTATTACGCCCTCTCGAAGAAGAAGGAATTTTAGTTTACCGTTCACGAGAGCGCTTGGAAAATGAAATTGAGCAATTTGCTGTAATTGAACGTGATGGCACTATTTTAGCTTCTGCAGCGTTGTACCCTATTCCAACGACAGACAATGAAATTAAATCTGCTGAAATTGCTTGTGTCGCTGTACATCCAAGTTATAGAAAATCAAATCGTGGTAGCCAAGTACTTCATTATTTAGAAATGAAAGCCAAATCAATGGGAATTAAACAGCTATTTATTTTAACAACTCGTACTGCACATTGGTTTTTAGAACAAGGCTTTGAAAATGCAAGTGTGGATGACTTGCCTAATGCCCGACAAGAACTTTATAACTATCAACGGAACTCAATTGTTTGTAAAAAGTCACTTTAAAAGTGGCTTTTTTATTGCACGATATATCTATATTTTTCATATCTAAATGACATAAATAGCGGACACATCTTGCTACTTAAAAAAATTTCTAATCTTCAATTTATAAAAAAATATCATAAATAACAATTTTAATAATAAATTTCATAAACTTATAACCAAAAACATGTTTTATTTTTCATTCAATATTTATTCTTACAGTGAATAAGCTTTGCTTATTTTTATTTATCTTTTTTTCTCATTAGAAATTCCTGAATTGTTATTTTTTCCGAAAAAGAAAAATGATTACTTTAGTTGCTCACTTATCGACCCAACTACTTTCTGCTCGGAGCAACCTCATTATGGGTAACCTCAACACTAAATTCTTAACGAAAAGCCTAGTGCTTTCTACTGTAGTTGCTGGTGCATTCATGATGTCTGGCTGCGCTAAGAAAGATGCAGAAACTATTACATTCAATGTGGGCTTCCAAAAATATGGCTTACTTCCCATTTTAAAAGAGCGTGGCACTTTAGAAACAGTATTAAAAGAACAAGGTGTAAACGTGAAATGGGTTGAATTCCCTGCTGGTCCACAACTTCTAGAAGGGCTTAATGTAGGTAGTGTCGCTTTTGGTGAAGTTGGCGAAGCACCTCCTATTTTTGCTCAAGCTGCAAAAACCGATTTGGTTTATATCGCAAACCAACCTGCTGTTCCAAAAGCAGAAGCTTTAATTGTTAAAAAAGATTCGGACATTAAAACCATTCAAGACATTAAAGGTAAACGTGTTGCTTTAAACAAAGGCTCTAATGTTCATTATTTACTTTTAAAACTTCTTGAAGCGAACAACCTTAAGTTTAGCGATATTGAAGTCGTGTACTTACCACCTGCCGATGCACGAGCTGCATTTGAACGTGGTGCCGTAGATGCATGGGTCATTTGGGATCCATTCCTATCAGCAGCAGAACATCAGTTAAATGCTCGTACCATTGTAAATGGTGAAAATCTTGTCAATAACTATCAGTTCTATTTGGCTGATCGTAAATTTGCTGAAAGCCACCCTCAAGTGATTAAAGCTGTTGTAAATGAACTCAACCTAACAACGCAATGGGTTTCAACACATCAAGATGAAGCAGTAAAACTTCTTGAAGCACAAACAGGTCTTGGTGCTGATGTACTTAAAACATCAATTTCTCGCCTAGGTGACAAAATTACTGAAGTCACACCAGCCGTTATTGCAGAACAACAGAAAGTTGCAGATGCCTTTTACCAAGAAAAACTTATTCCAAATAAACTCAATATTCAAGCTGCCATTTTAAGTAGCTCAAAATAAAAAGGAAAACCCAATGGGACTATTTAAATCTTTCGGCTTAATTGGTATTACTGCAATTAGCGTAGGGTTAACAGCTTGCCAAAAACCTGAATCTAATACAGCAAGTAACAATACAAATCATGCAGATACTAAAGTTAAAACCATAACATTAGGTTTCCAAAAATCTGCCACAACGTTTTTAGTTGCTCGCCAACAAAAAATTTTAGAGCAAGAATTTCCACAAACAAAAATTGAATGGAAAGATTTTCCAGCAGGCCCACAACTTTTAGAAGCATTATCTGTTGGCGCTGTAGATCTTGGTGTTGTTGGTAATACACCTCCAATTTTTGCTCAAGCCGCAGGTAAAGAATTAACTTATGTTGGCTATGAGGTTCAACCTACTGTCAATCAAGCCATTCTTATTCATAAGAATAGCGAAATTAAAAATATCCAAGATTTAAAAGGCAAACGTATTGCGCTACAAAAAGGCTCAAATATGCATGAATTTCTTGCCAATGTTTTAAATAAAGCAGGCTTGAAATGGAGTGATATTCAACCGATTTGGTTACCACCTGCTGATGCCGGCGCCGCTTTTGATAAAAATTCAGTAGATGCATGGGCAATTTGGGAACCAAACTTAACCACTGCAATTGAAACAACCCAAGCCAAAGTGCTTATCGATGGTCAGGTTTTTCCTAAAACTTATTTGTATTACATCGCAAATCCAACATTTGCAAAGTCGCATCCAGCTGCTGTTGAAAAAATAATTAAAAGCTTAAATCAAGCAGATGAATGGATTATTAGAAATCCTGAAGACGCTTTAAAAATCTATGTCACAAGTACAGGCCTAGATGAAAAAATTGCTCAAATTGTTTTAAACAAACGTTTAAAACCATCTTTAGTTCATCCAATGAATAACGAGGTGATTAAATCTCAGCAAAAAATTGCAGATCTGTTTTATGCAGAGAAACTTATTCCCAAAAAATTCAATATTCAAGATGCCGTTTTGAATAGCAATTCTAATTAGTAATTTTATATATTAAGCAAGGAAATTTGACATGAAAATCTTTTGGTTCATTCCTACACATGGTGATAGTCGTTATTTAGGTACTAGCAAAGGTGCACGTCAAGTTGACCATGCTTATATGAAACAAATTGCTGTAGCAGTCGATAACTTAGGTTATGAAGGTGTACTTATTCCTACGGGTCGCTCATGTGAAGACCCTTGGATTACAGCAGCAAGCTTAATTGATGCAACTAAAAATCTTAAATTCTTAGTTGCGTTACGCCCAGGCGTAACCACTCCTGCACTTGCAGCACGTATGGCATCTACATTTGATCGTTTATCTAACGGACGCGTTTTGCTAAACCTTGTAACAGGTGGCGATGAGCAAGAACTAAAAGGTGATGGCTTATACGAAGACCATTCAACACGCTATAAAACAGCAGCAGAATATACAAAAATTTGGCGTGAAATTCTAACTCGCTCGCATACAGGTGAGTCTTTCACATTCCACGGCGAACGCTTAAGTGTAGATGATGCGAAACTTCTTTATCCACCTGTTCAAGAACCACATCCTCCACTTTGGTTTGGTGGCTCTTCTGAAGATGCAATCGAACTTGCAGCCGATCAAGTCGATACTTACTTAACTTGGGGTGAACCACCAGCAGCAGTAAAAGAAAAAATTGCTGTTGTAAAAGCTAAGGCTCAAGCAAAAGGTCGTGAACTTAATTATGGTATCCGTTTGCATGTCATTGTTCGTGAAACCAATGAACAAGCTTGGGCTGCTGCGGAAGAGCTTATTCAATATGTAGATGATGCAACTATTGCAGCTGCACAAGCAAAATTTAAAACGATGGATTCTGTAGGTCAACGTCGTATGGCTGAACTTCACAATGGTGACCGTACAAAATTAGAAGTTTCACCAAACCTATGGGCAGGCGTTGGACTTGTTCGTGGTGGTGCAGGAACAGCCCTTGTAGGTGACCCTGAAACTGTTGCAGCACGCATTCAAGAATATGCAGACCTAGGTATTGATACGTTTATTTTTTCGGGCTATCCACACTTAGAAGAGTCAATTCGTTTTGCGGAGCTTGTATTCCCATTACTTCCTTTAGAAACACGCAAAAAACTTGCTCAACCAAATCTTACAGGTCCATTTGGTGAAATTGTAGCAAATAACTACGTCGCAGATGACGCAAAAAAAGAAGCTAAAATTCAGGAGCCTGCTTAATGTCTACAAAACTTTCTGTGGATACCATAATTGAAAAAAAGGTTTCACGTGGAACACTATTTGGGCAACGCTTGTTACCTTGGTTGTTCCCAATTGTACTTATTCTTATTTGGCAAATAGCATCCCGCACAGGTCTTTTAGAAAGTCGAATTCTTCCTGCACCAACAGCAGTAGCTTCCGCTTTTTGGAATCTACTTATTAGCGGTGAACTCATTGAGCATGTAAAAGTCAGTGCAGGTCGTGCTGTATTAGGTTTACTTATTGGTGGTGGATTAGGTTTGTTACTGGGGCTATTAAACGGCTCATCAAAAATGGCTTCTACGCTACTCGATACAACGCTACAAATGATTCGAAATATTCCTGCATTAGCTTTAATTCCTTTGGTCATTCTATGGTTTGGTATCGATGAATCTGCAAAATTATTTCTAGTTGCTGTAGGCGTATTCTTCCCTATTTACATCAATACTTACCATGGTATTCGTTCGGTTGATCCTCAACTTATTGAAATGGGCAAAAGCTACGGACTAACACGTTGGCAGTTGTATAAAGAAATTATTTTGCCAGGGGCTATGCCTTCAATTTTAGTTGGCCTACGGTTTTCTCTAGGTCTTGTATGGGTGCTTCTAATTGTTGCCGAAACTATTTCAGCGCAATCAGGTATTGGTTATATGACCATGAACGCCCGTGAATTTTTACAAACAGATATCGTACTTGTAGGGATTTTACTCTATGCCCTACTTGGAAAATTTGCAGATGTACTTGCAGTGACTTTAGAAAAGTATTTACTCCGTTGGCACTCAGGTTATCAAAAATAATAAGGAGAATAAGATGACTGATTTAAGTATAGGTCTACAGATTAGTAATGTAGAAACACAAACATCTTCACCAGACATTAACCCCAATGCGGTATTGGGTGCTGAAATTTTAATTGAACAATTACATAAATTTTATGGTTCTGTTCAAGTATTAAAAGATTTAGATTTGCATATTAAACCTGGTGAGTTTCTTGCCATTGTTGGTCGAAGCGGTTGTGGTAAAAGTACCTTGCTACGTCTCATTGCAGATCTTGAACAACCAAGCTATGGCGAAATTAAGTTTAAATCTGCACGCCATATTCGTGAAGGTATTACCAGTGACGATATTCGTGTCATGTTTCAAGACCCTCGCCTTTTACCTTGGCGTACTATCGAACAAAATGTGCAATTAGGCTTAGCTAAAGAACAGCAAAACAATGCCTCTCAACTTCTACAAAAAGTAGGCTTAGAAGAAAAAGCGGGATTATGGCCATCTCAACTTTCGGGTGGTCAGCGTCAACGTACAGCATTAGCACGTGCTCTTTCTCACAAACCACGCATTTTGTTATTAGATGAACCTTTAGGTGCTCTTGATGCACTCACACGTTTAGATATGCAGAACTTAATTGAAAAATTATGGACTGAACAAGGTTTCACAGCCATTTTGGTTACACATGATGTAAGTGAAGCCGTACAACTAGCAGATCGTATTATCTTGCTCGATAAAGGGCTCATTGCTAAAGAGTTTAAAGTAGATTTACCACGACCTCGTCAGAAAGGAATCGACTTTTCACACTTAGAACAACAGGTTCTAAATGCTGTTTTAGCAACATAAATATAGCGTCTTCTATGTTCTACTTTGAATTTAGAAGACTTTTTTGTTAGCAACATGTAATTTTACTATTTAATAAATATTTAAAATAAAAATGAGGTTTATTCTGAGTAAAAACCATTAAAAATCACTAAGCTCGTTGAAACGTATGTATAAAACTAAATTTTACCCATTACCTATCATGCCCCAAGTACAATAAAAATATGTCGACTTCATCTCAATTTAATAGCATATCTTCAAAATTAATTTGTTTTTATACTCAAAATACAAATTTAGATTATCCACAAATCTGATGATTTGCCGTACAATTAACGATTCCCCTTTTTCATTGTTTTAAGTTTGCTAATGGAACAAAAAAAGAGTACCCAAAAACGTCAACAGCTACTAAGTGCAGCGTTGGACGTATTCTCAGTCTACGGCTTTAGCGGCGCTAGTCTAGATGAGATTGCTCAAATTGCAGAAATGCACAAGTCGAATATTTTCTACTATTACGAAAATAAAGAAGCTTTGTATGTAGAGGTATTAACTACCGTTCTACAAAAATGGCTTGCGCCTTTACAAACACTTGAGTCTGAACTTGAGCCTGATGAAGCGATTACCAATTATCTCATGCAGAAAATTGAAGTATCTCGTACACAGCCTAAGGCATCTCGTTTATTTGCCCTCGAAATTATTCAAGGTGCACCACATATTCTTGAGATTTTAAAAGGTCCATTGAAAAAGCTTGTTAAGCGTAAAGCTAAAGTGATTACGATGTGGCAAGAACAAGGTAAAATTTCGAAAGATATTGATCCTGAACTTCTGATCTTGAATATCTGGTCTGTAACTCAGAACTACGCAGATTTTTCTACACAAATGGAAATGGTAACGGGTAAAACCTTACGTAATAGAAGTATGCAACAACGTATTATTCAACATACAGTGCACATGTTCTTATACGGTATTCTTCCGCGTTCTGAAAAATAAAAGCATCACATCTTTATTGATGATTGGCACACGACCATAGTTCTCCCTATGGTCGCCAACCTTTTCTTTTTCATTCAATCATTTTATAAAGTTCTAATAATTTTTTTGCACCTAATAATAAATTTTCTTCCCAATCTAAATGCGCTGTATCGTTTGCACCATCGGTAATATATTTTACTGAGATCAAACGTACCCCTAGTTTTTTACACACTTTTGCTAAAGCATAGCCTTCCATATCGACCAAATTACATGGAACTTTAGGCTCGCCTGTTTCAAAATTATCACCCGTTCCACAAGTTCCTTTCGGCAAATGAGCAAAGAATGGTTCTAAATTAATTTCGGCAGGATAATCTGTATCTACTGGCGTTACACCTACGGGAAAGCCTAAAGGAGAAACATCCATATCACGTTGTACAAATTGAGTAACTTCTACCAATGCATGTGCATCAAAATATGAGCTGCCCGCTGTACCTAAATTTAGAATTGTTGTGCAGCCTGTCTTCTGTATCACTTCAAATGCTTTAAATGCCGCATTTACTTTACCAATACCACTATAGTGAACTTCAATTCCTGCTTGTTCAAAAAGCCCTTTCGACTCATTTGGCAATGCCATAATTAATGCTAAATCTGTAGTCATTTAAATGCTCTATGTCAAAGTTCAAATTTTTGCTCATTTAAAATGAAAATTCCGACTAAGGCAAATTCACCATTATTCAGCCATAAAAAATCCCAACCTTTAAAAATTGGGACTCTCATTACTTATGCTTTTTCACGTTCTAAATAACTTTTTAAACACGGTGAAAATATTAAATGACCTTCATAGAAACCTTTAAAGGTTCGAATTGCCACAATACTCCACAATAAAATCAGTACAGTGGCAAAACTAAAGGCAATGACATAAATAAAATGCAATTGAGTTTGATGTGCCAAATTTAGAATGGCTAAACTAAATACGCCTAAAGGAAATGTTAACCCCCACCACCCGAGGTTAAATGGTAAATCCTTTTGTGCATGTTTAAGTGTCGTTAATATAGCAATACCCAACCACCACACACCAAAGCCAATTAAAATTAAACTGGCAAATAAACCTGCTTGATGAGCAAACTCACCCAAATTCTGCATATCAATAACATTAAGAATACGTGGTGCTTGCTCCCCTAAAACCAATAATGCCAATGCACCTGTTCCAATTGGTCCTAACGCTAACCAACTACTAATTGCTAGCTCTTTACTTGGTAATTGATGCACAGCAAGTCGTAACATCAACACCGTTAAAATTCCAAAGGCTGGTAATACTGAAATCCCCCACAAAGCATAACTACCCAATAAAATGGCAACTGCATGTTGTGTTGCATCCAAATGAGCAAGTAAAAGACCACCTGAACTCGCACTCACCTCACAAGCCACAATAGGTAATAACCACACAGCAGTCATTGTTTTTAGTTCATGTTGCTGTTGGCTATACATTGCAAAGGGCACAATCCATGCAATCAACATCGCCAAAACGACATCTATATACCAAAGTTGTTCTGCTATATGTATTGAAATATCACCATAAAGAGGAATTCCAAACTTTAAAAAGCCATTTAAAATGGTCGCTAACCCCATTGGTATTGCACCTAAAAATAAGCACATAACAGGATGCTTAAAAATCTGTTTTGCTTCATTGGTATAAAATACCCAACGAAGTAAATACAAAGCACTAAACACAATAAATAAAAAAATATTAAAATGCCAAAGGGCTTCACCTACGTTCCACATCAATGTATGAGCAAATGGCATTTCAGCAATAATAAGTGCAACAACACCCGTTCCCATGACTGCTGTAAACCAATTTGGTGTAAAATGGCGAATCACATCTTTTAGTTGTTGAAGTTGATAAAATGGCTTTTGCATCACAGCATCCTCGTGAGTGGTGATAAAATCATTTTAAGACAACCCACAAATAAGAAAAATTGATTTATTTTTATTTAATGAATAAGTAAAATTGATATACAAGCAATTATTTGTCGTTATTTTTTTGGGTAAAAACAGAACAACAAGACGAAATCATAAGAATATGGCAATATATAGCCCTCATATATTTTCGCCTTTTAATTTAGACATGAAGCTACTGCGCCTGAATGCTTTAACATCGAATACTCAATTGCCAAAAACTGCGGTAACAATTGGCAATTTTGATGGTGTGCATCTTGGTCACCAAGCCATGATTACTCAATTAAAACAATTAGCAAAACAGCAAAACTTAAAAACTCTTGTCATGATCTTTGAGCCTCAGCCTTTAGAGTTTTTTAAAGCGTATGATGCTCCCCCACGTATTAGCTCATTGCGTGAAAAAGTAGAATATTTAACAGAGCTTGGTGTCGACTACATTGCAATTGCAAAGTTTGACAATAATTTCCGTAGTTTGAGCGCTGAAGAATTTGCGTGTGTATTAAAAGAAAAACTCAATGCACAAAGCCTTGTTTTAGGGGATGACTTTCACTTTGGCAAAAACCGCCAAGGAAATAGTGAATTCTTAAAAAACTATGGCTTTCAAGTCACTAACTTAAATACCATAGAACTAAATGGTGAGCGTGTTAGCTCAACCCGTATTCGTCAAACACTACAAGCAGGTGATTTAGCACTTGCTGCAAAATTATTAGGTCGTCCATATAGCATTACAGGTCGTGTGCAATATGGAGATCAAATTGGGCGAACCATTAATTTCCCAACAATTAATGTTCGACTAAACCGTCATAAACCATGTTTACATGGCATTTATGGTGTAGATGTAATATGCGAAAATACATCTTTGAAAGATAAAGTGAAAAGTGAAAATCCTGAAAAAATAGGGATTGCAGGCTACACCCCAACATCATTATTTGGTGCAGGTCATGTCGGCACTCGTCCTGCCATTCAACAAGAACATCCTGAATGGCGATTAGAAGTACATTTTCCCAATGTTTCTGCTAATCTGTATGGCCTATTAATGCGGGTGACATTCTTGAACTATTTACATGGCGAAAAGAATTATCCTTCGCTTGAAGCACTCAAAGCAGGAATTGATGATGATACAGAGAAGCTCCTTGAGTTTCGAAGTAATCACCCCCATTTCCCGTTTTAAACTCCCTATTATTCTATTGTAAAACGCGTCAGTCTAAGGCTGATAAATTTGGAAGAAATCTTGCATGAGCGATAAGCAAACTCCTGAAAATGCAGTGGATTACAAAGCCACGCTAAACCTCCCAGGTACTGAATTTGCAATGAAAGCAAATCTAGCAGTACGTGAAGCTAAATGGTTAGAAGAGTGGTATGCCGACAACATTTATCAGCAGATTCGTGAGTCGCGTATTGGCAAGAAAAAATATGTGCTTCATGACGGCCCTCCGTATGCAAATGGTCAAATCCATTTAGGTCATGCCGTTAACAAAGTACTTAAAGATATTATTATTAAAAGCCGTGTATTAGATGGCTTCGATGCACCATACGTGCCGGGTTGGGACTGTCATGGTCTTCCAATTGAACTTAAAGTTGAAGAAAAAGTAGGTAAAGTTGGCGTGAAGGTAGATGCTTCTACATTCCGTAAAGCTTGCCGTGAATATGCTTACACACAAGTTGAACTTCAAAAGAAAGACTTCGTACGTATGGGCGTATTTGGTGATTGGGATAACCCTTACTTAACAATGAACTTCAAACAAGAAGCTGACATTGTTCGTTCATTAGGTGCAATTGCAAAAGCGGGTCATATCGAGCCGGGTCTTAAACCTGTAAACTGGTGTTTAGACTGCGGTTCATCTTTAGCTGAAGCAGAAGTTGAATATGAAGATAAAAAATCTGACGCAATTGATGTTGGCTTTACCGTTGTAGACCTTGCAGATTTATCTGCACGTTTAGGTGTAGACGTTGCCGACCGTACCGACATTGTCATTTGGACAACTACACCTTGGACAATGCCTGCTAACCAAGCAGTTGCACTACATGCAGATATTGAATATCAACTTGTTAAAGCAACAGGCGAAGAAAAAGCTGCGCAAAACTTCATTCTTGCAAAAGATTTAGTTGAATCTGCAACTGAGCGTTATGGCTTCACTGAAGTAGAAGTACTTACAGACTTTACAGGTTCAAAACTTGAAAACTTATTGCTTCAACATCCTTTAATTACTGAGCGCCAAGTGCCTGTAATTTTAGGTGAACACGTTATTGCAACAAGTGGTACAGGTGCTGTACATACTGCACCTGGTCATGGTGTAGACGATTATAAAGTTGGCTTACAGTACAACTTAAAAGTAGAAAACCCAGTGGGTGGTAACGGTGTTTACTTACCAACTTCTGCACTATTTGCAGGCGAGCACATCTACAAAGCAAATCCAAAAATTATTGCTGCATTAGCTGAAGCAAACAAACTTTGGGCACATGTAGTCATCAAGCATAGCTATCCACATTGCTGGCGTCATAAAACACCTATCGTTTTCCGTGCAACACCGCAATGGTTCATTAGCATGGATGAAAAAGGTTTACGCCAAGGTGCGTTAAATGCAATTGAGAACGACATTAGCTTCGTTCCTGATTGGGGTAAAAACCGTATCGAATCAATGATCGAAGGCCGCCCTGATTGGTGTATCTCACGTCAACGTACTTGGGGTGTGCCAATCCCATTCTTCGTTCATAAAGATACCAATGAACTTCATCCACGTACGCCTGAATTAATTGAAGAAGTTGCAAAACTGATCGAAGAAGAAGGTATTGATGGTTGGTATAACCGTGATGCTGCTGAGTTCATTGGTGCAGATGCTGAACAATACAATGCTGTACGCGATACGCTAGACGTATGGTTCGACTCTGGTACAACTCACTATGCAGTTCTTCGTGAACGTGAAGAATTAACTGATCCTGCTGATTTATATCTAGAAGGTTCAGATCAACACCGTGGTTGGTTCCAATCTTCATTGTTAACATCAATTGCAATTAATGGACGTGCACCGTATAAAGGCTTGCTCACCCATGGTTTCGTGGTAGATGAAAAAGGCCGTAAGATGTCGAAATCTATCGGTAACGTAATCACACCTCAAGACATCATTAAAGATATGGGTGCGGATGGCTTACGTTTCTGGATTGCATCTGCCGATTACCGTTATGAAATGACAGCAGGTAAAGAAATCTTTAGCCGTGCTTCTGATGGTTACCGTCGTATTCGTAACACGTTGCGTTTCTTATTGGCTAACTTGAATGGTTTCAAACCATCGACTGATGCACTTCCTGTAGATCAATTAATCGCACTTGATCAATACATCTTGCAACGTGCAAACGATGTTCAAGAAACAATTAAAAAAGCATATGAAGATATGAACTTCCATATCGTAGCCAATGCGTTAACAAACTTCTGTATTAATGATCTTGGTGGCTTCTACTTAGACATCATCAAAGACCGTCAATACACCACAAAAGCGGACTCACAAGCACGTCATTCTGCACAAACTGCGTTATATCATTTAGTTCAAGCATTTGTTCGTTGGATGTCACCTATCTTGAGTTTTACAGCACAAGAAGCTTGGCCACTTATTCCTGAACAATCAGAAAAATATGTGTTCACAGCAGAATGGTATGACATTCCTGTAGCGTCAACAACAAACGTAGTATCAGAAGAACAATGGCAAACTCTGATTTCTGTAAAATCTGCAGTAAACAAACACATTGAAGCAGCTCGTACAGCTAAAACAGTAGGTTCTAACCTATCTGCTAAAGTTGAACTTTGGGCAAATGCAGAACTTAAATCAGTTCTCGATAAACTTGGTGATGAACTTCGTTTCGTATTAATTACATCCCAAGTTATCGTAAATGACTTTGATGCCACTCAAGGTGAAACTTCTGATTTAGAAGGTTTACGTGTAAAAGTATCTGCTGCAGATGGCGAAAAATGTGCACGTTGCTGGCATGTTCTTCCTGATGTAAATACACATCATGAACATCCAGGTTTATGTTCTCGTTGTATTATCAACCTTCCAACAGGTCAAGGCGAAGAGAGAAAGTATGCCTAATCCACAAAATAAAAAGGGCTTATTCCAATTCTACCCGCACAATTTAGTGTGGGTGGGCTTATCTATTGTTTCTATTATTTTAGACCAGTGGACAAAATGGATTGCCAGTACACATTTGAATTATGCAGATCCTGTTCCGGTACTACCCTTTTTAAATTGGACATTACTACATAACTATGGCGCAGCTTTTAGTTTCTTGTCCGATGCTGGTGGATGGCAACGTTATTTCTTTACCTCACTAGCAGGCTTAGTGTCTGTTATATTTGTATTTTGGCTCATGCGAATGCCAAAAACTGTAAAAGTATTACCTATTGCTGTTGCCCTTATTTTAGGCGGTGCAATTGGTAACTTAATTGATCGTGTAAGCCTTGGCTATGTGGTCGATTTCATTCACGTTTACTACAACAACAGCCACTTCCCTGCTTTCAATATTGCAGACAGTTCCATCACTCTTGGTACTATTTTATTATTAGTAGATACATTCTTCTTAGAGAAGAAACGTATCCAACGTGCAGAAGTGCAAAAAAATGACTGATTTTATTAACCCGAATGAAGATACACGTATTGAAGATGGCGCTAAAGTCGCACTTCACTTTTCTGTAGCCATCGAAAATGGTGTAGAAATTGATAATACACGTACACGCGAAGAGCCTGTCACTTTAGTAATGGGTGATGGCAGCTTATTACCAGGTTTTGAAAAAGCATTATTTGGTTTACGTGCAGGTGATCGTCGTACCGTTAGTCTTTTACCAGAAGATGCTTTTGGTCCATGGAATCCTGAAAACGTACAAAAATTTGATACTGTCAAATTCGAGCAACGCCCAGTTGAAGGTCACATGATTGAATTTGAAGACAAAGCAAAGCAAAGCCTATATGGCGTGGTTAAAACCGTTGGTGATGATATTACCGAAGTAGACTTTAATCATCCTCTCGCAGGCAAAAACATTACTTTTGAAGTCGAAATTTTCAAAGTAACACCTGCGGGTCAACAAGGTGTAAAACTCATTTAATTTATAAATGAAAAAAAAGCTTCTTCGGAAGCTTTTTTTATTTTACTTTAAGATACAAAAAGTCCATACACATGAAACTATTATTATAATAATTTCATAAATATCCATTAAAAAACCAAGGCTTATATATGAATATTCAAATTATTGTGGGAAGTGTTCGTGAAGGACGTACTGCTATTAAAATTGCATCATGGATTCAAAAAAGCATTCAATCTTATGATTTCGCAACAGTAACAACAGAAATTGTAGACTTAAAAGAATGGAATTTACCAATTTTTGCAGGTGCAAATTTACCTATTATGGGCATCTATGATCAACCGAAACAACAAGAATGGGCAGATAAAATTTCTCAAGGAGATGCTTTCATTTTTATTAGCCCTGAATATAACCATGGCTATAGTCCTGCACTGAAAAATGCTCTCGATTACCTAGGAAAAGAATGGGCCGGCAAGCCTGCTGCATACGTAAGTTATGGTGGTTCAAACGGTTCTCGTTCTATCGATCAAATTCGTCAAGTGGCAACTCAACTCGGTTTAATCGACAGCAATGCTGTTGTAGAAATCCGCGATATCTTTAGCAGAAATAAAACTGAAGTTTTTGAATCTAATCCATTTGATAAAAAGGCATTAAAATTAGCATTTGATAAAATTATTCAATATGTTAGTGCTTAAACAGTATTCTTTTTAATCACTCTTGTGCGAATAAGAGTACATTGAATGATGACATTTGAAGCTATTCAATACGGTATTTTCAATCTATATTAAAAGCATAAGGAAACAGGATGTTTCCCAAACAAAAAACAATAATAATTCGTTTGAGCATCAGGATGTGAGGTACGACAGGAGTTATACCTAGAGCATGAAATACAAAGAAAACCCCGACTGGATGTTGGGGTTTTCTTTTTTAATAATTCTATCTTTTTATTTAAATACTTAGATGCTTGTTAAATATGTAACAACATCATTATTCCCTGCCATTTTCGCAAGTTCTAATGCTGTATATTGCGTTTTATGCTGCACATCAGCACCCTTTTCCACAAGAAACTTTACAACATCTAAATAGCCATTTTCAGCTGCCGCATGCAGTGCACTATAGCCTTCGTCATCTGCAATATTTACATCTGTACCATTTTCTAATGATTTTTTAACTTCAGCTAATTCACCTAAAGATGCCCAATACACCAATTCAGGCAAATGAAGTTCTTCATCATTTTCAGGAATAGTAGAAAAAGAGGTTATTTTCATTGTCATCTCAGTATCATTAAATTTATACAGTATACGCTAAACTACGATCGCACTGTCACGCAGCTGCTTCGCTTGATATAAACGCAAATCGGCACAACGAACAAGTGAATCTGCATCATTAAAATGATTCCAACTATTCATTAATGCTCCACCAATACTAATGGTCAAAATTTTCTTCCCATCATCTCTATCCAAATGCTCAAGCTCTAACTCTCGAACAGTGTTTAAACATTTTTGTGCAAATTTTTCTATTTCCGCCAAACGCATATTTGGAATAATAATGGCAAATTCTTCTCCACCATAACGTGCTAAGAAACCATCTTGGGGCAAAATTTGACGTAGAACATCTACTATTTTTTTTAAAACCTCATCACCCTTCAAATGCCCATAATAATCATTATATTTTTTGAAAAAATCGACATCAATCATAAAAAAGCTTAATGCACTTTGATCTTTTTTACTTGCTTCAAAATGGCTATGTAATGTTTCATTTAATGCAAAACGATTATATGCACCCGTTAAACTATCAAACTTCAGTTGATGTTTTAATAGTTCATTTAACTGAATAACAGTATAAGTTCTTTCTTCGACTTCTTTATCCAAGCTTGCATTTAATCTGAGTAACTCATGGTTATAAGCAATCGCTTGCTGACTCTGCAAAGCATAATCACGGCTTAAACTCAGCAATACAACCATAAAATAAATACATGAGGTATAAAAAGCTATTTCAACAGAATCAATAACTTTTAGCCCAAGTAAATAATCATGAATAAATGTAAGACAAACGATAGAAATTGCAAAAGCATTAATTTTTGAAATTTTTACTTTTTCTTTAAGTAGGATGGTTACCCCATAAATCATATTCAAAAAGAAAAATATCGAAAAAAGAAATGATTTAAAAAAGAAATTTTGAAATATCAAAGGATCTTGACTGAGAATAACACTAAAATTTAATAGAATTATAAATACCGAACCATAATAAATATATTTATGAACCAAAATTGGTAATGCTAAACGAATATAAGTCAGAAAAAATAAACAAATCAAACACGTTAAAATATATTCAATACGTGTTCCCCACAACCAATTAATAGATGTAAACAAGGTATAACTAAATGGAACAGCAAAAAAACTACGTAAACTAAAGCTTAAAATAAATAAAGACAACACAAAGAGTGACAGTACAGATCTTTGATAGCTTAAGCGATACATCGTAAACAAAGCCATAAATACAGCAATCATGACTAACATTCCACTCACCCATGTTGCGGGAATGATTTGTTTATAAAAATACTGACGAATTGGTTCTTCATAACCGATATAAATCGAGTTCTCTAATCCACCATGAATATGTTTATAACTTGAAAACTCAAAACGTATATTAATATTATTTTCATCTACCGAAAAAATTAGCAAACGTGGAGCCATCTTCGTTTGATGCTCTAATTTATCTCCAACTACTCCGACTTTAAGCATTAAATGATCATTAATATAAAGGCGATATGCTCCATATTGATAAGGTATATACAATGCAACTGGTTTACCAACAGCCTCACTAGGTATTTTAAAGTTCTGAACAAAGCTCCCATGAAAATCATGCTCTGATACTAAATGATCAAAAGAGTTTGGTAGCTGTACATTTAAAGCTGGTGATGTATTAGAAGCAGATTCTGAAATAAACTGTTGAGGATAAAACAACCATGTGCCATCTAAATTTGTGCTCTTTTGATCTGTAAAATACAGTTCACGAGTATCAGAAAAACATACAAAACTGCAAATACTTAGAAAAATCCCAATTAGAACTCTAATAATTGATAAACACATTTAGGCTAAGTCGATAAAATAGAGTAAATATTAATTATTATAAAACAATTAGATAGAGAAAACCCCCTCAATCTATTGATTGAGGGGGTTTTGAATTAATGAGCTGGCGATGACTTACTCTCACATGGGTAACCCCACACTACCATCAGCGCTAAGAGGTTTCACTTCTGAGTTCGGGAAGGGATCAGGTGGTTCACTCTTGCTATTGTCGCCAGCACAACTGTTATGGACTTGTTCGGGTCTTATTTACATCAAATGATGTATGCCTTACTTCGTACCAAATAGAATTCATTAACAGATTATTTGAGTTAAAGTATAAGTTCTAGCGTATTCTGAATCAAGATCAGTCATTGTTGACTGTTTGGTTTTGAATCGATTTCAGCTTTATACAACAACTGTTTGGGTGTTGTATAGTCAAGCCTCACGAGCAATTAGTATTGGTCAGCTTCACATATCACTATGCTTCCACATCCAACCTAT